>JBJENU010000336.1:0-5443 GCA_051880355.1 Lachnospiraceae bacterium
CCTGTGGGGTAAAGGTAGTTCTTACCGTGTCGTTGGATGAGCGGTTGCAGCAGTACTTACAGTCAAATATGCATTCATTTGTAAAAAGAATCTTAAGAAGTGATACACATCTGCCATCTGCTGAGAAGGCATGACATATACCACAGGCCTTGGCATTGCCTATACCTTCCGAGTTGTTCTTTCTTGCAACACCGCTGGAGGTGCATGCAACATCATACTTAGCAGCATCTGACAAAATTGTTAACTTCTCCATGGTGCTTAAATTGTTGTTGATAATCATACTTACCTCCGGTCACTGTACGAATATATGTTCGATAAAATAAATATACCACACGAACATACGTTTGTCAAATATATTTTGCTATATGGAATTTTTTGTGGTATAATTATACTGAAATAATTTTTGTATTCTATTTTTGGAGGTAATATTATGCCATTTATTGATTCAAAAGTATCTGTGCCAATGACGGCAGAGCAGAAAGAAATTGTAAAAGCAAAATTAGGAAAGGCCATTTCAATCATTCCCGGAAAAAGTGAAAGCTGGCTGATGGTAGGCTTTGAAGATAATTATGATTTATATTTTAAGGGTAACCAGAACGGTCCTACAGCTTTTGTTGAGGTTAAGGTTTTTGGTAAGGCTTCACCGTCAACCTTTGATGAACTGACAGGGGAAATCTGCAATATTTTCAATGAAGAGCTGGGAATACCTATGGACAGAATCTATGTGAAATACGAAGAAGTATCTAACTGGGGCTGGAACGGAGGCAATTTCTGATGAAATTACTGTTTGCTTCTGATATTCACGGTTCAGCTTTTTATTGCAGGCAGCTTATGGATGCAATCCACAGGGAGAACCCTGATAAAGTAGTGCTTCTTGGGGATTTGCTGTATCACGGACCAAGAAATGATTTGCCGCAGGAGTATGCACCAAAGCAGGTTATTGCCATGCTTAACGGCATTAAAGACAGACTGGTTTGTGTGCGCGGCAACTGTGAGGCTGAGGTTGACCAGATGGTTCTGGGCTTCCCGTGTATGGCCGATTATGTTGTGCTTTATGCTGACAATAAGGTTATTTATGCAACCCACGGACATATCTATAACCAGAATAATCTTCTGCCTATGAATGAAGGGGAATACCTGATTCACGGGCATACACATATTCCTGTGTGTGTTGAAAAAGATGGAATTACAATTATGAATCCGGGCTCTGTTTCAATTCCAAAAGAAAACAGCTGGCATGGATATATGATATTTGAAAATGGAGAATTTGCCTGGAAGGATTTGCAGGGCAATGTAATGACAGTAAAATGAAAATCAAGACACCCCATTATTATGAGAATTTTAAATGTATTGCCTCTGCCTGCAGCGATTCCTGCTGTGCCGGCTGGGAAGTGGATTTGGATGATGAGTCATATTCAAGGTATGAGAAGGTGGAAGGAAGCTTTGGCGACAGATTGAGAAGTGAAATGTCCCAGGTTGGTGAAAAACATTTTACCATACACAACAAGAGATGCCCCTTTCTTAATTGTGAGAATTTGTGCGATATATACACAGAAATGGGTGAGGAGGCTCTCTGTGAGACCTGCACCAACTTCCCAAGATGCTATGAAGAATACGGCAGCACAAGAGAAATGGCACTTTCCATGGCGTGTCCTGAGGTTGTAAGACTTATGCTTGAAAGTGATGAGCATATTCATTTTAATATAAGTGAAGACGGAAAGCAGGTAAGCCGCTATAATGATATTCATGGTGATTTGTATATGGCGCTTAACAGTGCCAGGGCAACACTTTATCACATCCTGAAAAGAACGGACTGCAGTGTGGGTATGAAGCTTGCCGTTATACTGTATTTTGGTGATGAAATAGAAAAGAGTATGCCAAAAGAAAACTGTGGCAGAATAGAAAAATGTGTTGCAGAATATGAAGACGACATTAAGCTTAAATCTAAGTTTAAAGCTGTGGAAAAACAGAAGAAATCCATAGATGTCAGAACTGTACAGGGAATGCTTAAAGCTTACTTGAACCTTATTAAGGGATGTGAGCACGTGTCTGATAAATGGCAGGATATGCTTGGTATGGCAGAAGCTTTACTTGACTGCGATGATTTTTGTAGAGTCAGTGAAGCCTTTGTTGATGTTATGCAGAACAGAACCAGAGAGTATGAGTATTTTTTGGAAAATCTGTCTTACAGATATGCGCTTCGTGGTGTATTTGACGGCCATTTTGCAGATAAAACAAGATTTTTGGGATTTATGTACGTACTCTTAAGACTGCTTAATATGGCGTGGTTTTATAATAAAAAAGAGTTTGATATAAGGAATCAGATGTTTATTATGCAGACACTGTCCAAGGAAATAGAACATTCTGATGAGAATATGGCGCTTTTGTGGGAAAAGTGCCAAAAAGGAGAAGGAGATTTTTCGACTGAAAGAATTTTCAGCCTTATCTGGTAAAAAATATGGAATTTTCACATTTATTTAATGTGCAGGTAATGTTTTTTGTATTACTGCTGGTTGGATACATATTAAGAAAACTGAATATTATCAGCACGCAGGGCAGAAAATGTCTCACGGATCTGGTTATTGACGTTATTTTGCCTGCCAATATTATCTGCTCGTTTATGATTGAGTTAAATGATGAGATTGTGCGCTCCTGCGTCACAATTTTTGTGGCATCGGTTATTATACAGATATTCTGTTATTTTTTTGGAAGCTTTGCCTTCAAATGGGTGGGAAAAGAGAGACTGGCAGTATATAAGTACGGAACAATCTGCTCTAATGCCGGATTTTTAGGAAATCCACTGGTGGAGGGGATATACGGAAGCCTTGGACTTATGTACGCATCTATATATCTGATTCCCCAGAGAGTCTGTATGTGGTCGGCAGGTGTGTCCTGCTTTACACAGGCTAAGGGAAAGGATATTGTTAAAAAGGTTCTTACACATCCTTGTATAATTGCGGTGTTTATCGGTATTTTTCTGATGGCGACACAGATTAAGCTTCCGGATGTGGTTACAGGCACACTTAAGTCTCTGAGCGGCTGCACTACTTCAATGTCAATGATTGTAATTGGCGGTATTCTGGCAGAAATTGATATTAAAACAGTGGTTAACTTAAGAGTTTCCATTTATACTTTTATAAGGCTTGTTGTAATACCGGCTATTGTGCTGGCAGGTTGCATGGCTGTAAGACTGTCACCTCTGGTAGTTAAGGTGGCAACAGTGCTTGCAGGTATGCCGGCAGGCTCCACTACAGCCATACTTGCAAGTAAGTACAACGGAGATGAGAAGGAAGCTGTAAAAATGGTGTTTTTCTCAACATTACTTTCAATGATTACAATACCGGTGTGGTGTATGTTTATGGAAAATATATTATAGGAGATTGAGATGAACTATAAGGTTAGAAAACAGGATAAGCCAATGCATATTGTTACAAGTGTGCCGGGCTCTAAGAGTATAACTAACAGGGCACTTCTGATGGCAGCACTTTCCAAGGAGAGTGTAACCCTTAGAGGCGTGCTTTTTTCTGATGATTCGAGACACTTTCTGGCTAGTCTTGTGAATTTGGGATTTGAGGTTGACATTAACGAAGAGAATTGTGTTGTTACCGTAAAGGGATGTGGCGGCACCATACCTAAAAAGCAGGCAGAAATTAATGTGGGAAGCGCCGGTACGGCGGCACGTTTCCTTACGGCAATGCTTGCCCTTTCAGATGGTGAATATATTATTAATTCTTCCCAGCAGATGAAGAAAAGACCTATGAAACCACTTTTTGACGCCCTTACGCAGATGGGGGCCAGGTTTACTTATCTTGAGAATGAAGGTTTTCTGCCTGTCAGGGTAAAGGGAAGTGTTAAGCCGCCTGCAACAGCTTATGTTGATATAAGCAAAAGTACACAGTTTTTAAGTGCGCTGCTTATGATTAGCCCTATGATGAAGGAAGGGCTTACAATCAATATTACAAGTGATAAAAAGACAGGTTCATACATAAAAATAACACAGAAGATGATGGCAGAGTTTGGCTGCAACAGTGAATTTGATGGTGAAAAGTATATAATCAGAAAAGGTGAAGGCTACAATATAACTGATTATGTCATTGAGCCTGATTTGTCAGCGGCGTGTTATTTTTACGCAATGGCGGCAGTTACAGGTGGAAGTGCTGTTGTAAAGAATGTTCATATGGATTCAATGCAGGGAGATTTGAAGTTCCTCACAGCTGTGCTTACCGGGATGGGCTGCACAATTACTGATGAGGCAGAGGGAATCAGACTGACGGCTCCGGCACAATTGTCTGGAATTGACGTTGACATGAATGATTTTTCTGATCAGACCATGACACTGGCAGCTATTGCACCTTTTGCAGCAGACCAGGTCAGAATACGCAATATTGAACATATCAGAGGGCAGGAGTCTGACAGAATGGCGGCTGTTATTAACGAGCTTAACGGAATGGGAGTACCTTGCAGGGAAGTTGAGGATGGTATTGTTATTACACCTGCAATGCCCCACCCTTACAGCGTCAGGACATATGAGGACCACAGAATTGCCATGGCCTTTGCAGTGACAGGCCTTAAGGCGGATGGAATAGAAATTCTTGACTGTCAGTGCTGCAGCAAGACCTTTGAAAATTATTTTGAAGTGTTAGACAGGATAACTGTGAACAGTGGCTTGGTAGAGGGGGATTAATGAAGTTTAGAGGAGCTATTTTTGATTTTGACGGAACCCTTGTGGAATCAATGGGTATCTGGGAAAAAATTGATGAAAAATATCTTAAAAGCAAAAATGTGGAAGTGCCCAAGGGCTTTGGCAAAACAATTTCACTTATGACATTTTATCAGGTGGCCTGCTATGTGGTTGACTTGTTTGGATGGAATGAAAGTCCGCAAGAGATTTATGATGAGTGGTTTAAGGTTGCCATGGAAGCCTATGAAACGGATGTGTATCTTAAGGATAATGTCCGGAAGGGGCTTACATATCTTAAAAATGCAGGTGTGAAAATGGCCATTGCCAGTGCTTCCGACAGGGAGATTATTGAAGCCTGCCTGAAAGCTAATGGTATTGAAGAGTTTTTTGAGGCCATTGTTACAACAGGTGAAGTTAATGCAAGCAAGGAATCACCCAGAATATATGAGACGGCTGCCCAAAGACTTGGGCTGGGATACGGGGAGTGTGCGGTTTTTGAAGACATTCTGCTGGGAATACAGTCTGCAAAGCAGGCAGGCTTCAAGACGGTAGGAGTTTTTGACAATCATTCAGAAAACGACCATGATGCCATGAAAAAAGAGGCAGACTGGTTCATTACGGATTTGGGAGAAATATGCAGAATATTATAAAAAAATTAGGGAAGTTTTGGATTTTTGTAATTGTATATAGCGTACTGGTTTTAACCCTTAATCTTTTGTCAATCAGCAAGGGCTTCTGTGACTTTTATACTGATAATATTTT
>JBJENU010000337.1:0-5417 GCA_051880355.1 Lachnospiraceae bacterium
AAACGACTTAGACAAAAGTATAGTAATACAAGATTAGGACCTGCAAAAAAGGAAATGGGTCTGGGGCCTGCTGCCGGCAGAGGTACGGCAATGTCAAGCAATGGCAAACCCAAAGACATGAAACAGACCATTATCCGTATGGCAAAATATTTAAGCCACGAAAAACGACTCCTTGGTGTTGCCATAGTGAGCACCCTTATATATGCTGCGACATCAATAATGGTTTCATATATGCTTCGTCCTATAATTAATGAATTCATATATTATGACCCAAACGAAACTGACCTTACAGGGAGATTAAAGGGGCTTGCAGCGGGACTTTTGGTCCTTGGAATTATGTACGGAATTGTTGTTCTTACCCAGTGGCTTCAGCTAAGGATAATGCTTACGGTTTCCCAGCGTTCTTTAAAAAGAATGCGTCAGGAGCTTTTTGACAAGCTGCAGACCCTGCCAATCAGTTATTTTGACAATAATTCAACCGGTGATATTATGAGCCGGTTTACCAATGATATTGATACTGTAGGTGAGATGCTGAGTACGACGCTTATTAAAATTATTTCCGGCGCAATCACAATTGCAGGTACTATTGTGCTTATGCTTTATACCAACCCGATACTGGGTGGAATTACAATTATAATGACACCGGTGCTTACTGTTGTAAGCAAGAAAATTGTCCAAAAAGGAAGGGGAGCTTACGCTGCACAGCAGAAAGCACTTGGTATCCTCAACGGGTTTGCACAGGAAACAATAACGGGGCAGAAAGTGGTAAAGGTTTTTAACCATGAAGATATAGCTGTAGATGAATTTGAATATCTTAATGAGGAACTTTGCAAAGCCCAGATAAAAGCCCAGTTCAGGGCAGGTATTATGGGACCTGTGACACATCAGCTGTGTAATATAACGTATGCAATTACAGCCTGTGTGGGAGCTGTTCTTGTTGTGAAAAATGGATTTGATATAGGTGGTCTTACGGTATCAGTTAACTATACAAGGCATTTTAACAGACCGATTAATGAGATATCAATGCAGATGAACACTGTTTTTGCAGCTCTTGCAGGCGCGGAGCGAGTATTTGAGGTTATGGATATCAGGCCTGAAGGTAAGGAGACAGATACGGCCGATATAAGTGAAATAAAAGGTAATATTGTGCTTACCGATGTCTGTTTCGGCTATACCAGGGAACATACCGTTCTTCATAATATTTCTCTCTTTGCAAAGCCGGGACAAAAAATTGCCTTTGTAGGCTCAACAGGTGCAGGCAAAACTACAGTAACCAATCTTTTGTCAAGGTTTTATGATATACATCAGGGAACAATAACAATTGACGGAGTGCCGATTGAGAAAATCGACCGTGGATTTCTTAGGAAGAATATCGCAATGGTTTTGCAGGATACACACCTTTTTACAGGAACAATAAGAGAAAATATACGCTACGGCAGACTTGACGCAACTGATGAGGAAGTGGAAGAAGCGGCTAAAATAGCATCGGCCCACAGTTTTATAATGAATCTGGAGCAGGGATATGATACGGTTCTTGAACATGACGGTGCCAATTTGTCCCAGGGGCAGAGGCAGCTCATTAATATTGCAAGGGCAGCCATTTCCAAAGCCCCTATCCTTATTCTGGACGAAGCCACAAGCTCTGTTGATACAAGGACGGAAAAACATATTGAAGCCGGCATGGATGCAGTGATGAAAGACAGAACAACCTTTGTCATTGCACACAGACTGTCAACAGTGCGAAAGGCCAATGCAATCATGGTTCTTGAGAACGGAAGAATTATTGAGCGCGGCACCCATGAGGAACTGTTAGCCATGAACGGACGATATGCTGACTTATACAATGAAATTGTTCAGCTGGATTAAATCACGGCTTTACAAAAAAGTATAAATAATGTAAAATTAAATAAATTATTTTCGGGAGGTTTTATTTTGAAAAAGTATGATTTTTTAATTGTAGGTGCAGGTCTTTTTGGTGCAACCTTTGCTTATGAGATGACAAAGAAAGGAAAAAGCTGTCTTGTTATTGACAGGAGGAGCCACATCGGTGGAAATATTTACTGTGAAGAAATTAATGGAATTAATGTTCACAAATACGGAGCTCATATTTTCCATACATCGGATAAAAAGATTTGGGAATATGTAAATCAGTTTGTAGAGTTTAATAACTATGTAAACTGTCCTGTGGCTAATTATAAGGGTGCTCTTTATAATCTGCCGTTTAATATGAACACATTTACGAAGCTGTGGAGTGATGTTGTTACTCCTGCAGATGCAGCAGCCAGAATTAATGAGCAGAAGGCCGAGCTGGGCGGAAAGGAACCGACCAATCTTGAGGAACAGGCAATTTCTCTTGTTGGAAGGGATATTTATGAGAAACTTGTCAAGGGCTATACAGAAAAACAGTGGGGCAAGGACTGCAGGGAGCTTCCGGCATTTATTATTAAGAGACTGCCTGTAAGATTCAGATTTGATAACAACTATTTCAATGACAGATTTCAGGGCATTCCGATTGGAGGCTACAATAAAATTATTGAGAAAATGCTCGAGGGTTGTGATGTAGAGCTTAATGTTGACTATCTTAAAAATAAAGAAAAGTACAACGGCTGTGCAGACAAGATTCTCTATACCGGTATGATTGATGAATATTTTGATTATTGTCTTGGCAACCTTGATTACCGTTCGCTTAAGTTTGAGACTGAACTTCTTGAGGGCGTTGAAAATTATCAGGGAAATGCAGTTATTAATTATACTGAAAGGCAGATTCCTTATACAAGAATTATTGAACATAAGCATTTTGAGTTTGGAACACAGCCTGACACAGTAATTACAAAGGAATATCCTTGTGACTGGAAGATAGGAGATGAGGCCTACTATCCGGTAAACGACGACAGGAATAATGAACTTTTTGCAAGATATAAGGAACTTGCTTCTAAGGAAGCAAATGTTATTTTTGGCGGAAGACTCGGCAATTATAAATACTATGATATGGACAAGGTAATTGCAGCGGCACTTGAATTAGTTGAGACAATATAGGTGGATTTTATGTATGACGAAAGTAATCTGATTAGTAAGATACGACGGAGAATGTCTGATTTCAGCAAAGGGCAGAAACGAGTGGCTGATTATATAATTGAAAATTGTGATAAGGCTGCTTTTATGACGGCCGGAAGACTGGGGAAGGCTGCCGGGGTAAGTGAGTCTACAGTGGTGAGATTTGCCATATGTATGGGATATTCAGGATATCCGGCAATGCAGAAGGAGATGGAGACTCTTGTTATGGAGAAAATCGACTCCTTTGAAAAAATTCAGGTGGCAACTGACGATATGAGTGCTGATGCAGTTTTTGCCAATGTAATTAACGCAGATATATCCAATATTAAGCAGATGCTGGGAATGAATGATTCGGATAATTTCCTTCAGGCTGTGGATATAATCAGCAGTGCCAGAAATATTTATATTGTCGGGATAAGGAATTGTGCTCCCCTTGCTTTAAGACTTGGTATGGGCTTGCGAATGATTTTTTCAGGTGTTACTGTTGTTGAGAGCAGTAATACCTCTGAAGTTTTTGAACAGCTTCTTCATGTGGATTCCAGGGATGTTGTTATCGGAATAAGCTTTCCAAGATATTCCATGAGAACATTGAAAGCCATGGAATTTTCCAATAACCGCAATGCACAGGTTATAGCAATTACAGACAGCAAACATTCTCCTATGAATATGTATTCGTCATGCAATCTTTTTGCACCTACCAAAATGGCTTCAATTGTTGATTCATATGTTGCACCTATGAGTCTTATTAATGCGTTAATTGTTGCACTTAACCTTAAAAATCGTGATATTGCAGTGCGTAATAATGAGATTCTGGAGTCTGTATGCAGGGATTATCAATATAATGAAAGCGATGAAATTGACTATTTAAGCGATGATCTGGTCAGTGATCTGGTGAAATTGGAAAATTAGAATGAGTAAAGTAGTAATTATCGGTGGCGGTGCGTCGGGAATGATGGCAGGAATAGTAGCTGCAAGAAACGGACACAGCGTTACCATTGTTGAGAAAAATGAAAAGTTAGGCAAGAAACTTTTTATTACAGGCAAAGGCCGCTGTAACTTAACTAACGCAGGAGACAGTGATGAGCTTTTTGACAGTATTGTTACCAATAAAAAGTTGATGTAAACTGCATTTTACGGTTTCAGCAATTATGACTGTATGAGCTTTTTTGATGAGCTGGGCCTTAAACTGAAGGTTGAGCGTGGCAACAGGGTGTTTCCTGAATCAGACCATTCATCAGATGTTATTAACTGTCTGGTAAGGGAGCTTAAAAGACTGAATGTTGAGATAATGCTTAACACAGAGGTATCTGATATTGTTATGAAAGCCGGAGCAGTTACAGGTGTTGCATTAGGAAAGGGAAGACTTCTTAAGGCTGACAGTGTTATTGTGGCAACAGGCGGCAAATCCTATGCAACAACAGGTTCAACAGGGGACGGCTACAGATTTGCAAAAAATGCAGGTCATAATGTTACAGCTCTAAATCCCGGCCTTGTTCCGATTATTGCAAAGGAAGAATGGGTTAAGGAGTTGCAGGGACTTAGTCTGAGAAATGTAGCTGTTTTGATGACTGACGGTAAAAAAGAATTATATAGTGATTTTGGCGAGATGCTTTTTACACATTTTGGTGTCACGGGTCCGGTGATATTGTCGGGAAGCAGCAGAATCGCCGGAATTTTAAAACAAAAAGAAGTTTTGCTTAGGATTGATTTGAAGCCGGCACTGTCACCGGAGGCTCTTGATGAGCGGATTCTGCGGGATTTTAAGGGAATGAGCAACAAGCAGTTTAAGAACTCACTGGATGAGCTTCTGCCAAAGAAGATGATACCGGTAATTGTGGATTTAAGCGGAATTCCTGAAGAAAAGAAGGTTAATGAGATAACCAGGCAGGAGAGAATGGGGCTTGTAAAGCTTCTAAAAGGCCTTGAAATAACCCTCACCGGTCTTAGAGGTTTCAATGAGGCGATTATTACTCAGGGCGGAGTTGATGTGAAGGAAATTAATCCTTCCACATTTGAGTCAAAGCTTGTTAAAAATTTGTATTTTGTAGGTGAAGTTCTGGATGTTGATGCAGTTACAGGCGGATTTAATCTGCAGGTTGCATGGTCCAGTGCATATCTGGCAGCAATGTCTTTAGAATAATTTTTTGAGGTGTGATTTATGGGATACGCAATAGCGATTGATGGTCCTGCAGGAGCGGGAAAAAGTACAATAGCAAAGAATATTGCTAAAAAACTTGGCTTTGTATATGTTGATACAGGGGCAATGTACAGGGCAATGGCTGTTTTTGTAAACGATTTGGGAATAGACCCGGCAGATGAGAAAAAGGTTGTGGAGAGTATCCGTAATGCCGATATATCCATTG
>JBJENU010000338.1:0-5361 GCA_051880355.1 Lachnospiraceae bacterium
AAACCTATGGCGTCAGTTAATCTGACAAATGAAGAGAGTATTTTCAAACAAATCGGGAGGGGTGACATTTTGTTACATCACCCTTATGAGGCGTTTGACCCTGTTGTGGGATTTGTAAGTCAGGCAGCCAAGGACCCCAAGGTTCTGGCAATCAAGCAGACACTGTACAGGGTAAGCGGCAATTCGCCTATTATTTCGTCACTTGCGGCAGCGGCTGAGGCCGGCAAGCAGGTATCTGTTCTGGTTGAGCTGAAGGCAAGATTTGATGAGGAAAATAATATTAACTGGGCAAAGAAACTTGAAAAAGCAGGATGCCACGTAATATATGGACTTGTGGGACTTAAGACCCACTGTAAAATCACCCTTGTTGTCAGAAAAGAGGATGACGGCATAAGGCGGTATGTACATCTTGGAACGGGCAATTACAATGATTCCACAGCCAAGCTGTACACTGATATAGGCCTTCTTACCTGTGACAATGCTATTGGCGAAGATGCAACAGCAGTGTTTAATATGATTTCAGGATATTCTGAACCGGAAAAGTGGAATGAACTCACTCTGGCACCGCTGTGGTTAAGGGATAAATTCCTTGAACTTATTAATTGCGAAATAGAAAATTCAAACGCAGGAAAACCTGCAAGAATTTGTGCAAAAATGAATTCGCTGTGCGATAAGCAGATAATTGCAGAGCTTTACAGAGCCAGCTGTGCAGGTGTAAAGATTGATTTGATAGTCAGGGGTATTTGCTGTCTTCGTCCGGGCATAAAGGATTTGAGCGAGAATATTACAGTGCGCTCCATAGTGGGAAATTTCCTTGAGCATGCAAGAATTTTCATATTCCATAATGATGGGGATGAGAGAGTTTTCCTTGCAAGCGCGGACTGGATGCCGCGAAACCTTGACAGGCGTGTGGAGATTATGTTTCCGGTTCACGATCCTAATCTTAAGGCAAGGGTTATGCACATAATGGATGTGCAGCTTGCCGACAATGTGAAGAGTAAGCTTATGCAGTCTGATGGCAGCTATATCAAGTTTAAGTCAAACAGCAAAAAAATCACCCATGTCAATGCACAGGAGACATTTTGCAGGGAAGCTAAATCCCGCTGGGAAAATAAAAAGGAAACAAAGCGCGAGGAGAATCGTCACGCATTTGTTCCCCAGAGGAGTGTCAATGCTTCAAAAGACTTTTAAGATTCTTTAAAACTTCATAAGGTACTTCCAGCCTGCCTTTGCCGGTACCAAGGCTTATGGCAGGCTTGTTTTTACCGTGATAATCAGAACCGCCTGATATGAGAAGGCGTTTTTTTTGTGCCAGAAGCTTCATCTCGGCCTCATCACGGCTGGTAAAGGTTGAGTAAATTGCCTCAATACCGTCAATCCCCTGAACTGCCAGACGGGATACCATATCGGAAAGGCTTTCATAGCTTAATTTATAGGTCAGAGGATGGGCCAGAATGGCGACACCGCCTGCGCTGTGAATAAGCTCTATGGCAAGGCTGCTTGACAGTGTGTCACGTTTAATGTAGCATGGCTTACCGTCTCCTAAAAATCTGTCAAAGCCTTCATTGATACTGCCGGTGATGCCTTTTTTCATAAGAAAGTCGGCAAAGTGTGCCCTTGTCAGTATGGCACCGGGATACATTTCTTTCATTTTATCAAGGCTGACATCAATACCAAGGGTGGCAAAACGTTCAACAACCTGAAGGTTGCGCCGCTGCCTGTTGATTACCAGATTGTCAAGTGCTTCACTTAATTTGCTGCTGTGATGGTCTATGAAAAGTCCTACAATATGAATTTCTTTCTCAAATGCGCCGTCTGTATAGATACAGCTTATCTCTATTCCCGGAATGCCTTCAATTCCGTTTTTGCCGCAGGCCTCCAAAAATTCGTCAATGCCACTTACCGTATCGTGGTCGGTAAGAGCCATGGCGCTTAGACCGGCGGCCTTTCCAAGGGCGGCAAGGCGGCTTGGAGAGTCTGTTCCGTCTGAGCATGCTGAGTGAACGTGTAAATCTATAGTTTTCATACTAAACACCTCTGTAAATGGAAAAACTAAAATTTATCATAACATTTTATTGCACAAATTTCAAGAAAAGGGTAAAATAGATTATGTGTAGGGTTACGGAACAATCCGTTTAATCCCGATACTCTAAAATATACAAGAAGGAGTACCATATGCAAGAGGCGAGAGTGCCGGTGCCAGGCGAATTTTACAGGCATTTTAAGAACAAGCTTTATCAAATCAAGGCAATTGCCTACCATTCAGAGACTAAGGAAAAAATGGTGGTGTATCAGGCAATGTACGGGACTTTTGATGTATACGTGAGACCCTATGATATGTTTATGAGCGAGGTGGACCATATAAAATATCCGGAGGTTACACAGAAGTACAGGTTTGAAAAGGTTGAACTTACAGCAACAGTTGACAGCAGCGCCACACCTGAATATAATCAGACTATATCAGAAAGTGGGGATAAGATTGACCCCATACTTGAGATGTTTCTTGATGCGGATACATATCAGGATAAGCTCAATGTAGTTACAGGTTTTAGTGACAAGCTGGATGATTCACTCATTACAACCATGGCAATGGCAATGGATGTTGAGGTGCCACAGGGGCCGGCTGATGTCAGGCTTGAGTCTTTGAAAAGCTGCATAAAAGCCCACATAAGGTACGAGTCGGAACGCTTGAGATAGGAGGTTTAATGGACGACAAGAATTTTTCTACAATTACACCCCAGATAAAGGCATTAGCCCAGAAATGTACAGATAATAATCGTATAGAGAACTCTCTTTATGAGAAGTTTGATGTAAAAAGAGGACTTAGAGACATTAACGGCAAAGGCGTATTAACAGGCCTTACAGAGATTTCGGAGATTAAGTCATCAACAACTGATGAGAGCGGTAACAGCATACCTTGTGAGGGAAAGCTTTATTACCGTGGCATTGATGTTGAGGATATTATTAAAGGATTTTCAAAAGACAACAGGTTTGGATTTGAAGAAACCGCATATCTGCTTATTTTTGGCGAAATGCCAAATACTCAGCAGCTGAAAGAGTTTAATGAACTGCTGGGAAATTACAGATGTATTCCACCTAATTTTGTGCGGGACATTATTATGAAGAAGCCAAGCCAGGATATTATGAATGCCTTAGCCCGCAGCGTGCTTATGCTGTATTCCTATGATGACAAGGCAGATGATATTTCCATACCTAATGTGGTTAGGCAGTGTCTTCAGTTAGTTTCGGAATTTCCGCTTCTTGCTGTGTACAGCTATCAGGCCTACAAGCATTATCATGTGGGCGGAAGCCTTATCATTCACGAACCAAGACCGGATTTGTCAACGGCAGAGAACATTCTGCTCCTGCTCAGGGAAGACGGGCGGTATACCGAGCTTGAGGCAAAGATACTTGATGTGGCCCTGGTGCTTCACGCAGAGCATGGCGGAGGTAACAATTCTACATTTACCACCCATGTTGTAACATCATCCGGTACAGACACTTACTCGGCAGTAGTTTCATCCCTTGGCTCACTCAAGGGTCCTAAGCATGGTGGCGCCAATATTAAGGTTGTTAAGATGTTTGATGACATCAAGAAGAATGTGTCCGACTGGGACAATGAGGATGAATTAAGAGAATACCTCAAAAAAATACTTCACAAAGAGGCTTTTGATAAGACCGGACTGATATATGGTATGGGACATGCAGTTTATTCTTTGTCTGACCCAAGGGCCAATGTTTTTAAAGGGTTTGTTGAGCAGCTTTCCAAGGAAAAGCACAGGGAAAAAGAATATGCCCTTTATGCCAATGTGGAGAGGCTGGCGGCTGAACTTATTGCCAATGAACGCAAGATTTACAAAGGCGTAAGTGCCAATGTGGATTTTTACAGTGGTTTTGTGTACAGTATGCTTGATTTGCCGCTGGAACTGTACACGCCTATTTTTGCCATTGCAAGAATTGCCGGTTGGAGTGCTCACAGAATTGAGGAACTGATTAATGCAGGTAAGATTATTCGTCCTGCATACCGCAATGTGTGTGAGAAAAGACCATATGTTGATATTAGTGACCGTTAATTAACAGCGGAGGAGTTCTATGGAACAGTTGGATTCTTTGGAGAATATAACACAGGAACAACTGAATGATAAAATGAAGGAGCTTAAACGCCTTGAAAAGGAACTTTCTGACGAGAGAAATCTTATTGAAATTCAGAAGGGACTTCTTGAAAAGCAGCAGCGTAAAAATCTCCTTCTCAAAAAGCAGCTGGATAACCAGAAGATTCTTTTTGATAAGCAGTGGCAGCTTCTTGAGACTGAGACGAGACGTCTTGCTGCCGACAAGGACAAGTTCGACAGGGAGAAGCGAATCTACAGGGACCAGGTGTATCGTGAGGCCAGAAGAAGTATGTCTGTAGCTTCTAATACCAAGATTATGTTCAAGGGTGTTGATGACACAGACTCCCTGAAGAAGCGCTACAAAGAGCTGATTAAGATATACCATCCTGATAATTCCAATGGGGACACGGAACTGATTAAAGCAATTACGGACCAGTATGAAGAATTGAAAAGATTTTATCTGGGTTCATAATTTGTTAATGCGAATACCTCGATTTGCTAAATAAAATATTTTTATATATTATTGACATTTTATGATAAGAATATTATTATAATAATAACAAATATACATTGTGGGAGGTATTATTATGGGTAATGGTAAACGTTTATGTAAAATTGCAATGTTAACTGTTGGGGTGTTGATTATTGCTGTTGGATTAGGGATTTTTGTGAAAAATATTAATGCCGCTGAACCTAAAACGGCGGATAATGCTCTTTATCAATATCCAATTTATCCGGGAACTGATGAGTGGGCAAGTTATGATGATGTTCGTGAAAAAAATAAGCTGTTGCAACTTCCTGAGGAGGTATTGAGCAGTACTACGAGCGATTTGGTTAAAATTGTGATGGAGTATCCTTATTTGTCAGATATTTTTGTTTTTAATTCCTATCGGGGAGGCTTTAACGCTGTTGTGAATGGCTTTAATGGCTTGAAGGAATTGATTGGGCGTGAAGATGCTGCAAAAGAATTGCTGGCTTATTATGAAAAAATTGATTTTGGCGAAAAAGTTAATACTGCTGATGCCAGACAGGTTACCAAGGCAAGTAATTATAATGCTTTGGAAGTGATACTGGCACAGCCTGAAGTATATAATTCTTTTGACGAGAGTCAAAAGGAAAAACTTGAATCGTTAATCAAAAGGAATGTTGTTTATAGAAAAATGAATAGAGCTGATGTTTTTGCATTGAATTGTGATGCCTTTGATGATGCCAGGAAAGACCCAAATGGAAAATAAACCATTTGGGTCTT
>JBJENU010000339.1:0-5333 GCA_051880355.1 Lachnospiraceae bacterium
GTAAGAACCATTGGAATTATTATAATTCCTGTGGGTGCAATAATGTTTTGTAGGAACTATTTTATAATCAATCAGCCCCTTAAGGAAAGCGTGGTTTCAATGGTTGCGGCTCTGGTAGGTATGATTCCGGAAGGGCTGTACCTTCTCGCAAGTGTGGCATTGGTTGTAAGCGTTATGCGACTGGCTACTTCTAAAGTACTTATTCATGAGATGGGCTGCATTGAAACTCTTGCAAGAGTGAATGTACTCTGCGTTGATAAAACAGGTACAATTACAGAGAATGAGATGCAGGTAAGCGGCATTGAAAGCCTTGACACAGAATACGATGAGGCTGCACTCAGAAAAGATTTAAGTGATTTTGTTGCCAATATGTCCAGAGATAATATTACAATGGCAGCACTTATGAATAATTTTAATACAGGAAGTGGTAAAAAAGCAGACAGTGTCACGGGCTTTTCTTCTAAAACAAAGTACAGCAGCGCCACATTTGGTAAAGACTGCTTTGTACTTGGAGCACCGGAATTTGTCTTACGCGACCAGTTTGATAATTATAAAGATATAATCGGAAAATATTCAGAACTCGGCAATCGTGTTCTTGTATTTGCGCAATACATGGGAGTAGTGGACGGTGGTCCCCTTACTGCTCCCGTAAAGGCACTTGGGCTTGTTTTAATTAACAATCCTATAAGAAAAGAGGCAAAGGAAACCTTTGAATATTTTGCCGAACAGGGAGTGGAGATTAAGGTTATCTCGGGAGATAATCCTGTTACAGTGTCCAAGGTTGCAGCCCAGGCGGGTATTGCCAATGCAGACCGTTACGTTGATGCAAGAACCTTAACCACTGATGAAGAGATAGAAGCAGCAATTATGGACAATACAGTTTTTGGCAGAGTAACACCTGACCAGAAGCGTTCCTTTGTAAAAGCCCTTAAGAAAAATGGCAAAACAGTTGCAATGACCGGAGACGGAGTTAATGATGTGCTTGCCCTGAAAGATGCTGATTGCAGTGTAGCCATGGCGTCAGGCAGTGAGGCGGCAGCCAACGCAGCACAGATAGTTCTTCTTGATTCTAATTTTTCACGAATGCCTTCGGTAGTCCTTGAAGGAAGACGAGTAGTTAACAATATTCAGCGGTCAGCTTCACTTTTCCTGATTAAGAATATTTTTTCAATTACCATGGCATTTTTTGCACTGGTACTTGGCTTTGCATACCCGTTAAAGCCTACACAGCTGTCACTGCTTGGAGCCTTTACCATTGGCACGCCGGCTTTTATTCTGGCATTGCAGCCTAACAGGAGCATCATAAAAGGGCACTTCCTTACCAATGTAATCCTGAAGGCTATGCCGGCAGGTCTTACTGATTTTATTATGATTGCAGCACTTCTTATATGGAATAAAAGCTACGGACTTAGTGATGCAACCCTTTCAACACTGGCAATTTCTGTTATGATTATTGTAGGTTTTGTCACGCTTCTGCGGGTCAGCTACCCATTTAACTGTCTCAGAATAACCATGTGTGTAGCTATGGCAGCAGGACTTGTGATTTCGTACAGTGTGGGATTCCTTCGCAATGTATTCGCACTGGAAGCCCTCACAGGCAATGAGTATGTGATTCTTATTATTTTTGGAGCCATTGCAATCGGAGTGCTTGTGCTAATGAGTTTAGCGGTTAGTGGTGTTAAGAATTTGCTTGTTAAAAAGAGTAAGAGATTTAAAAATGCAATAGGATAGAAAAATGCCTATAAATCCATTTGGGGTTTATGGGCATTTTTGCTTGCAATAAAACTATGTCTGTGGTATAATCCATTCAAAGCATATTTTCTGAATACATTTTGTATATCTATTAAAAATCTTATTTATAATCTTTTCAGCTTTACCAGAAATCTATGCTTTTACTAATCACCATTTTTATTAAAAGCAGATATTTCATTGGCGGTAGATGTTGTGTCTGCTGGAAAGGAAGGTTTTTTGACGAAGAGAGAATACAAAAGTACTTTATTCAGTATGCTGCTTAGGGAGCCGGAGTACGCCCTTCAAGTATTTAATGTACTTAATAACAGCAATATTACTGATTCTTCCGAGGTACAGATTTACAATCTGGAGGCTGGCGCATCACTGCTTCGGAGAAATGATGCGGCTTTTATAGTGGGGATGCATCTTAATATTTATGAACATCAGTCAACGGTCAATCCTAATATGCCATTGCGAAGTGTGTTGTATTTTGCCTCAATAATGGAAAAATATGTGCGCAACAGGAATTTACTTAGCAGTAAGATGGTAAAGATACCAACACCACATTTTGCAGTGTTTTACAATGGAAAGCCGGAAGAAGCGGAACAGAAAATTCTGAAACTGTCAGATTCGTTTCAACTGGAAACTAAAGAACCGGAACTGGAGTTGATTTGCCATATGTATAATATCAATCGCGGCAATAATGTAGGCCTGCTGGACAAATGTAAGGTATTGCGGGACTATATGATTCTGGTCAACAAGGTCAGGAGTTATTCTGGTGATGGTATTGAGCTTGATATGGCAATAAAACGAGCTGTTGATGAGTGCATTGATGAAAGCGTGCTTAAGAAATTTTTGATTGAACATAGAACTGAGGTTGAGGAAATGATAAGAATTGATGGGACATGGGAAGAATATGAGGAAATGATTAAGCAGGAAGCCTACGAAGATGGACAAGAACAAGGACACAAAGCGGGGATGGCAGAAGGAAGCGAATTAATTATGTCACTACTGGAACTTCCGGAATCCCAGAGGGAAGAATTGCGTAAAAAACTTAATGAACGGAAAGTAAAGAATTAGTATAAAATCCCACCGGCTTTGGGGTCACCTCACACCTCAATGCTGGTGGGATTTTGATTATGTCTATTTTGCTTTCTTGGCAAAATCTGTATTAACAAGCTTATCATATTCAGGCCGCTTGGTTAATTCTCCGGCGTTATCAAGAATATCCAGGAGCAAATCAAATGCAGTTTTTTCGAAGACTGTGTCTTTTTTCCAGGTATCCTGCTGTTTGTAACGCTCAACAATTGTAGCAATGGTTTCAACATCGGTCTCAGGGAATTGTGGAGCAATAACCTGTGCAATTTCAGCAGAAGTGTGGGAGTTTACAAAGTCAAGGCCTTGCTGAATGGCCTTGGTAAAGCTTGCGATAACCTCAGGATTGCTTTCAATGTAACTCTTTTTAGCACAGTAAGCAGTGTAAGGAACATAGCCGCTTTCCACGCCAAGGGAGCCTACAACGTAGCCTGCCTTTTGCTGTTCAAGCAGGGTTGCATGAGGCTCAAATTCAATGGTGAAGTCACCTTCACCACCTGTGAAGGCACCGGCAGTAGAGCCGAAATCAATGTTTTGTACAATCGTAAGGTCTTTTTTGCAGTCTATTCCCTTTTTCGCAAGAACATACTCAAAAATCATTTCAGGCATACCACCGGCTCTGCCGCCAAGAACGGTTTTGCCTTTAAGATCCTTCCAGTCAAAGTCTTTAATTTCTTTTCTGGCAACGAGGAAGTTGCCGGCACGCTGGGTGAGCTGTGCAAAGTTCACGGCATAGTCAGGATTTCCTTCGTTGTATACATAGACAGAGGCCTCGGAACCCATAAAACCAATCTGGGCATCGCCTGATACAAGGCTGGTCATAACCTTATCTGCACCGAAGCCGGTTACAAGGGTAAGGTCAATTCCTGCATCTTTAAAGTAGCCTTTTTCAATGGCAACATATTGTGGAGCATAGAAAATTGAGTGGGCCACCTCATTCAAAGTAATAGAGGTCATTGTCCCGTCTTTTTTTTTGCCGCAGCCTGTAAGCACAGCGGCAAGGCAGACAATCAGAAGAGCTGCCGTTAAAAATAGCCTTATTCGTTTCATAAAAATAAAACCTCATATATTTTTTTATTATCCTATGCAGCAAAAATTCCAAGGGTTCCGGGATTATAGCTAAAATACAAAAAACTAACAAACTGAAGCAGTACAAGCAGCCAAATAATTACAGTTGCACCGGATGATATTGGTTTTTTTTGTATGCGTTTTAATAGAATCATGGCAATTCCGATACTTAAAAAGTAAGTAAGGATGTCTGCCCACATAAGGCTAAAGCCAAGAATCCCGCTGTAGGTGTAAAAAATTACCGGGATAAGCCAGGTGGCAGTAAGGATTGAGGCCATCCATTTTGCAGTATATTTTTTGGGCATAAATATTATCATAATAATTATTCCCGGAAAAAATGCCAGCTTCATATGTTCCCAGGTGGATTCATTTACCGGAGCGAAAAGGCCGACAAAAAAATTCTGGCCGGTAAAGTTATACAGGAAATGCCACAGGGTACCAAGGATACCAAGACTTAAAAATTTTATCATAATCTTCCTCACTTTTTTTAAAATAGCTTATGCAGAAACAACATAACTATTCAATCACGGCAAGACTATTGATAACATTGAAATTATTTGGTAGACTAAAAGAAAAGATGAAATGATGGAATGGAGAAGCTTTATGAATTTTTTTATTGATACACATACACATACCATTGCCAGCGGACATGCTTATAATACAGTTAATGAGATGATAAGGGCGGCATCAGACAAGGGCATACAGGTACTTGCCATAACAGATCATGCACCTTCCATGCCGGGAAGCTGCAACGAGATTTATTTTAGCAATATGCGCGTTATGCCTGGGGAAAAGTACGGTGTTAAGGTTCTTTACGGCAGTGAACTTAACATTATTGATTATGACGGAAATATTGATTTGCCCGTATATATCCTGAAAAGACTTGATATTGTCATTGCAAGTATGCATACGCTCTGTGTTGAACCGGGAACAGTGGAGCAGAATACTAACGCATACATTAAGGCTATGGATAATCCTTATGTCAATATAATAGGTCACCCTGATGATGCAAGATATCCGGTGGATTATGAGCGACTGGTCATTGCTGCAAAAGAAAAACATAAGCTGTTGGAGCTTAATAATGCTTCACTCTGTGGCAAGGGACCAAGAAAAGGGGCATTTGACAATGACATAACTATGCTTACTTTGTGCAAGAAGCATGGAGTATATATAAGCATCGGAAGTGATGCACACTGTGAAGAATCAATTGGGGATTTTTCTATGGCACAGCAGGTCATAGAGGCAGTTGATTTCCCGGAAAAATTAATCGTCAATTCAGACTTTGAACTGCTTAAAACCTTTTTGAAAAAATGATGGCCTGTATATAAAAAAACGCTTAAACCTCAAAACTCTGACGAGTGGGGCTTAAGCGATTTTTATTGTATAGGATTAAAGTGTCAAAAGGTAACACTCCGCTTATGCTTGCATAAAAGTGGAGT
>JBJENU010000340.1:0-5328 GCA_051880355.1 Lachnospiraceae bacterium
CTTATTCCAGATGTCAAATGCTTCATCATCATCTTCATACACACTTGGGTAGAGTCTGTCGGCGTCAAGCCCTACAACCTCTGTCAAAAATTCCCATGACCAGTGGATAGCCTCTGTCTTAAAATAATCGCCAAAAGAGAAATTGCCCAGCATCTCAAAGAAAGTACCATGTCTGGCTGTCTTACCTACATTCTCAATATCACCGGTACGGATACACTTCTGACAGGTAGTAACCCGTCGTCTCGGTGGAACCTCCTGACCTGTGAAATATGGCTTTAAAGGTGCCATACCCGAATTAATAATCAATAAGCTGTTGTCGTTATGCGGAACAAGTGAAAAACTCTTCATCTTAAGATGACCCTTGCTCTCGAAAAAGTCCAAGTACATACGTCTAAGCTCATTTACACCGTACTTCTTCACGTTACAATCCTCCGTTAAAATTCAAAAATTACTTATTCTCAGCAGTTGTCTGTGAAACTGCTTTTTTCTTATCGCTTCTCTTGCGAAGTGAAATTCCAATGAAAGCGCCCAGAACCATCAGGCCGCCCATAAGTACAAAACGTACCGCTTCAAAAATAAAATCTGAAAGGAAATTGTTCATATCAATATGCCTCCATTTCAACATTATGAATCATTTTATCATATTTAAGACAAAATTTCAAGATTATCTTATAATATTAAGTCTGTTGTGCAAAGTTTCAAAAACGACTCTGGTAACATCGCCACAATATTCACCATCAGCATGTCAAACCACAGGTCTGTCAGTTGAGACAGCAATCTTCTTACCTTCGATTAACTCAAACCCTTTAAGCTTCTCATGTCTGGCAGCCACAAGAAATGGAAGGCAGAAAAATGTTCTCCATTTTGGTATTGAATGTGCCATACATAAATTAAGTCTGCCGTCAGCATAATCTGCCGTCGGTGCCATAGGTACGCCGCCTCCCTCAGCACGCATATTCATTGCAGCCATAAATATAACATTATCAGTCTCCAAAGAATAATCTTCTCCGACTATTCCAACCTTTGCCCTGGAAGTTGTCATGGAAAAAAGTGTCTCAACTGTAAGCAATACATAAGTAAGCTTGCCAAGTCCTATCTTGTTGAGAAGCTTCTTCTGCCGGGAGGTAAGGGCCTTTTTACAAACAATAGCATCCATTCCAATCCCGCTGCTTATTCCAAAAATTCTTGATTTGTAGCCTTCTTCATCCTTGTAGGTTACTTTTCCCAGGTCAATGCTCTGTGTAATTCCTGATTCAAGAATATGCCTGATTTGTTGGCGTGGCGAGCCGGTAATATTAAGCCCTCTTGCGAAATCATTGCCGGAGCCCGATGAAATACACGCAAACTTAATATTTTCAAAATCGGTAATTCCGTTAAGCACTTCATTAATAGTACCATCACCGCCTACAACTATAAGCATCTTGTCTTTTTCCGGATTCCTGCTTATCTTTTCTGCAATGGCAGTTGCATCTTTGGGTTTGCGTGTTCTGTATGCCTTAAAAGAAACATTTTTATCCATCAGTTCATTTCTTATTTCACGCCATATTCTTCCGGCTTTTCCACTCTGTGAAGATGTATTCACTATAAAATAAATCATATCCTGTCCTATTCTTCCAATCCTGTGTCTTCAATCAAATCATCACCATCGGCAGCAGTTGTTGCCAATGTATCGCATCTTTCATTCATCTCATGTCCGTTATGACCCTTTACCCACAGAAAATTTACGTTATGTGGCTTCATTGCATCAAGGAGACGTTTCCACAAATCAACATTTTTAACCGGTTCATTTTTGCCTCGTTTCCATCCTTTTTTTACCCATGAATCAATCCATTTCTGATTAAAAGCATCTGTAAGGTACTTCGAATCAGAATATAAATCCACATCGCAGGGTTTAGTAAGAGCTTCCAGACCAACAATGGCAGCCATCAGTTCCATCCGGTTATTGGTGGTTCTTACATAGCCCTGGGAAAACTCCCTTGTATGTAAAACTCCCTTTGCGTCAGTGTAATGGATAACAGTTCCGTATCCGCCCGGACCGTTGGGATTTCCTCTTGCTGCACCGTCTGTATATATTGTTACCTTCATATCAAATCCCTTTCATAAAAACTGCAATAAATTTACCCTGCCGCATGACAGGGTAAGCCAAACCATATATTATTTTCCGAATATCCCCTTGATTGAACCAAGTGCATCACCAATCTTGCCAACACTGATTTTGGCCTTAACACCGTCAATTACATTATTGATAACATCATCAGGCAAATCCACGCCGATAACACTCTCAACAGCCTTAACCGGATCCTTGGTAAACTGTTCTTTAAAAGTGTCATCCTTGGTTACCTTTTCTACAACACTGTTAATCTGCTCTTTGATATCCATAACAAAATCTCCTTATTAATAAAATTATGTGTTAATTGTACCATTTCTGCACTATTTTATCAACAGTGAAATTAGTTCTTTTTAATCAAATCATTGGCAAGCGCATCAGCCTTATTAACAATATCATCATCGTATCCCATAATCTTTAACAGCTTTATGGCATTGCGCGTCGTGGCAGGTCCCTGATACAGCCTGTAATTAAAAATAACATCATTTTCACTGACTTCCTCCTGAAAATGGTAATTGTCATAGCAGTCCTTTAAAATATCAGTAAGCTCAATATCGTGAGTCGCAGCAAACATAAGAATATGCGGTCTTGACAGTGTTTTTAAAATCTGTGAAGAAGCTGCAATACGCTCAATTGTATTAGTTCCCCTTAGAACCTCATCAACCATACACAATACAGGCATTTCAGTATTGCTGCAGGCATCAAGTATCCTCTTTAAGGAACGTATCTCCACCATATAGTAGCTCTCATTTCCTTCGAGGTTATCCTTCAGTGCCATTGAGGTATACACCCTGCAGAAATTAGCTTCATAGCTCTGTGCGCAGACTGTGTTAATTGTCTGGGCAAGTATTGCATTAATTGCCACTGTTTTAATGAAAGTAGACTTGCCTGATGCATTAGAGCCTGTAATGAGAACTCCTCTTTCTGCAATAATTGAGTTGGCTACAGCATTTTCAATAAGTGGATGGGTAAGCTCTTTTGCCGACATAAACATATTGGTTCCTGAATTTAAAACAGGTCTTGTCCACTGCTTGTCTGTGCTGTCCATATATGCCCTGAAAGAGGCAATTGCCATACAGCTTTCAATATCACCCATAATTTTTGAAAATCCAATAACCGAATCAGTTAAATTCTGCATTTTTGAAATAATATTATTGAACACAATAATATCAATGTGGGTAAACATTTTCAGATAATCCATAACCACACTGGCGATTGAGCCGTCTACACTTGCGGATGAGCTTAAAAATACAGAGTTTTTGCTTAAAAATCCAAGTTCCTTTTCGTATGCTGCTAAAGCCTCACAATCATTGTCAAGTACACTTATATTAAGCTTTCTTAAATCACGTGAGCTGTCAAGCATTCTTACAATAATCTTGATACAGGAAAAATACGGTTTAATGTCAGCCAGCATTTTATAATAACTGCCCACACTGTAACCGATGCTGAGTATCAGAAGTCCGATACCTGCCGGCGCATTAAAAAATATAAGAATTATCAGAGAAACAATATTAAAAACATTGGCCATAATATGAGATATATTGCTATTCGGACTTATCTGCGAAAGCATATAAACATAATCAAAATAGCTGATGCTTCTGCAATATCCCATATGGGCAAAGGTAGCAGCCGTTTTTACCCTTTCATCTTCATGTTCAGCAAAATAGTTTATTTTTCTCTCCCTGTCATTTAGGATTCCGGAATCATCAGTAAGAACACGCATCATTCTGTAAAGACACTCCTGTCCCACTGATGAATGTGTGTTATTAATACTTCTGAAAATTCTGTCCATATCAAGGTCATGCCATGTAATATCATCAATTACATTCTCGCCTTCAGAATAATTTTCAAAAAAGTGTGAAATCTGCTCCAGTTCTTCATTGGATAATTTCTTTGTACACAACTGTCCCCATTCTCTTTTTATTTTAAATATAAGATCCTGTTTTCTTCTCCTGTTAGAAATAATGGAACAGACAATCAGAAATATAACTATGCCGCACATTAAAACAGCCCACTGATACGCTTCCATACAACTCCTCCCAAATAATCAAAAATCCGTTCAGAATCAACCTGAACGGATTAATTTTATCATATCTTTGCCCAAAACTCAATATGTTTATACAATAAGGCAGACAAGACCTGTGTTTTCATTCATTACCTTTTCCAGTGTATCACTTATTTTTGCCATACTCTCCTGGGTAATATTACGTGTTTTTTCCTGAATTCCGTCATCCACAATCTGGCCTATGGTCTTGCCAAAGATATTGGTTTCCCAGATTCCGTCAGGATTTGCCTGCTTATTTTCTTTGATATACTCAATCAAATCCTTTGCCTGCTGCTCGCTTCCCACAATAGGTGCAATTTCCACACTTATATTCGTCTTCAGCAGATTGATTGACGGAGCACTTGCCTTGATTCTTACTCCAAACTTGTTGCCGTTTTTAATAATTTCAGGCTCTTCCAGGAAAATATTATCCTTTTGAGGTGTAACAACCCCAAAACCGTTTAATTCCACCTGACTTATAGCCTCTGTCATACCGGAAAGGCTCTTTTTCTTTCCCGACAAATCTCTTATTGTCTGAATCAGTTCATACTCATTATTAATCGTGGTTTCAGTAAGCTCACTGATAATTCCGAAATAAATATTCGGAACCATTTTTATGTCCAGATTAACATTTCCGTTTGCCAAATCAATCTGACTGAGTCTGATACTTTCTATGTACTGATTTTCATACTCAATTTCTTTTGTCTTAAAATCTTCAATCTTGTTGAAGCCAAGAAGAATTCTGGATACAGAATCAATAACCCCGCTTTTAAGCCAGTGGTCATCGGAAAGCATTTCCATCCAAGGAGGAGTAAAAAAGTTAATCTGTGCAATTGGAAATTCATATAATGCGCTTTCCAGAATATTTGTCACATCATTCTGCCTTAACTGGTCACAGTTAATAGGAAGAACAGCAACCCCGTATTTACGGCTCAGTTCCAAAGCAAGACTTTTTGTGGAAGGATTAAATGGTGTTGCCGTGTTAAGAATCATAACAAACGGCTTATTTAATTTTTTAAGCTCGGATACAGTTCTTTCCTCGGCTTTTACATAATTATTTCTTGGAATTTCACCAAAGCTTCCGTCACATGTCACTACAATACCAATTGTCGAATGCTCGCAGATTACCTTTGATGTACCGATTTCGGCAGCCTTGGTAAATGGTATTTCCTTATCT
>JBJENU010000341.1:0-5327 GCA_051880355.1 Lachnospiraceae bacterium
TAATACTCCACTTTTATGCAAGCATAAGCGGAGTATTACCTTTTGACACTTTAATTATGTTTGGGTTAACCGTTGACTGGTGCTCGTAAATGTTAAGGTGCATTCCGACTATGAACGCCGCATCATTGCGCCTAAGCAGTGACGCTCCCTCCCGCAGGTTATAAATCTGTACCTCCCCTGCATCGGTAAAATTGCTGCCGTTCAGCGCGTTAAACACCTGCAGGGCATACTCAGGATTTTCCAGCAGCATGCTGAAAACCTCACTTTTGATTTCTCTCTTACTTCCTATAGTGACTCCTTTCCAGCAGCATAAAACAATATCCCCATTTACCTGAATTATCTGCTTTAAATTAAAAATATTGATTGATAAAGCATAGATTCCATGGGTTAGCTAAAAAGAATGTAACTAAAGATAACAAAAAAGATATACACAAATGTATGTAGAAAATATGCTTTGATTGGATTATAGCACGGATGGGATTTGATTGCAAGGGCAGAATTATTAAATAATTATAAACGATATGCAAAAAGGCGGCCCTTTACCCGGCCGCCCTTATATCATATATTACCATGTACGTGAATTAAGCTTTTTGAATTCACCAACTGTTGAAACATGGGCATTAAGTCCGCCGTCAACGGTAACAACCTGACCGGTGAAGTATTCACTCTCATCAGATGCCAGATATACGCACATATTGGCGATATCTGCAGGAGCACCATAACGGTTCACCATAATGTTGTTAAGGAAGACATCCTTAAGTGCCTGTGGTACATATGCTTCATTCTCAGGTGTAACAATGAGACCCGGACGAACACAGTTACAACGTATATTGTCCTTGCCATACTGAAGTGCAGTAGATTTGGTCAGCATATCTACACCGGCCTTAGCGCAGGCATAGGCAGTAGAGCCCAAGTCGCCGCCGCATGAAGCCATAGAACCGATATTAATAATAGAGCCACCATTGTTGTTCTTCATATAAGGAAGGACACATTTGATTGCGTAGAAAGTACCACGGATATCGCTCTGGAAAATGTTATCCCACATCTCAAGTGTAAGTTCATCCACACGTCCGTCCTTCAATCCCACATTAGCGGCATTATTTACAAGTATGTCAACCTTGCCGTATTTCTCAACAGTGTCGGCAATCAGCGCATCAATACTCTCAATTGCTGTGATATCCATAAAATGATAAAATGCTTCTCCGCCCTCTGCCTTAATGCTGTCAACAACAGCCTGACCCTTGGCTTCACGACGTCCACAGATAACTACCTTAGCTCCTTCTGCTGCAAAAAGCTTAGCGATTCCAACACCAATTCCGCTGGTTGAGCCGGTTACAATAGCAACCTTACCTTTTAATCTGTCCATTTAATGTCCTCCTTAAAACTATCTGATATAACAAATTTGAGCAATCTTACCCGAAATCATTATACACTATTCACTTGGAAAATTCAAGAAAAAATCCCTGTATTTTGTTTGTCAATAAATAGCGGATGTGATAAAATACAGATAAGAGTTGACTCTCCCCTTAGAGTATGGCTTAAAGTACAATTGTAACAGCAAAGGAGATATCAAAAATGCTGAAAATAGGTGAATTTTCCAAGCTGTCCCTGACAACTGCAAAGGCGCTTAGGTATTATGAAAAAGAGATTTTATCAAGAAAACTGGAACTTTTTAAGCAGCAGAGACAGGATATTGATATCAGACTTTCCATTATCAGTCATATTTTGGAGGATACTCAGATGAAATACCAGGTAACAATTAAAGAAATCCCTGAAACTATCGTCTATTATTCAGAGACCAGACTGCCTGAATATTCAGATATTATGCAGTACATTCCCGCAATGGGAGCAGAATGTATGAAGCTTAATCCCGATTTAAAATGTTCAGAGCCACCTTATGAATTCTGTGAGTATCTTGATGATGAACATCGTGACACAGATATTTTAATCCGCCACAATGAGGCCGTTGTCAGCTTCGGTGCGGAAAATGAAAATATCAAATTCCGCCGCATTGGGGCAACCAAGGTACTCAGCATATATCATAAGGGTGCCTACGATGGAATCAGCGAGGCATATGCATATATTATTAAATATGCAGAAGACAACGGCTTTGCTGTAAAAGACCACGCCAGAGAATGTTACATTGACGGAATCTGGAACAAGGAGTCAGTTGATGAATGGCTGACCGAAATTCAGCTTCCTATTGAATAATTGATGTAAATTTTCGTCTTTGCAGGGTCGATGTACTGCTCTTCCATAATAATTTCGCCCACCTGCCCGGCTTTAATTACCCCTGATACAGGGTTCTTAATACTGTCAATTCTGCCTTTGACTGTTGCATTTACCTCACTTCTCTCAAAGGAAAGGTCGGTGCCTTCCATGGTGCAGTCCTCAAGGACAAGACCTTTGCAATAACACAGCGGCTGGGTTCCTATTATGTGACATCTTATGAATTTAAGATTTTCCGAATACCAGCCAAGATATTCGCCCTTTACAACACTGTCTGCAACAGTGACATTTCTGGTATGCCAGAAAGCATCCTTAGTATCAAGGTTAGAATTTTTAATCGTCATATTCTCAACATACTGAAAAGAATATTTTCCTGTCATGGTCAGACCGTCAATTGTGACATCCCTGCACTCAAAAAAAGGATACTGGGAATCCATAACTGTATTTTTGATGTCCACATTGGTACATCTCCACAAAAATTCCGGAGATGCCACACGACATTCATTAAGCTTAATGTTGCTGCATTCACGCAGGGCCTTTATGCCCGACATTGTACAATTATCAATTGTAATTCCATCATCATACCACAGTGCCGCACGGCACAGCTGTGTCATATTGCAATTACTGATTACTGCTGTGTTAACATGCCAGAACGGGTATCTTAAATTAAAATAACAATCCCTAACTACTATATCTTCACATTCCTTGAATGCTGATTCACCATCTGCCGGCCCGTCAAATTTACAATTTTCAACCGTTGCGTTTTTCAAGCCATACAAGGCTCTCTCCTGGTCAAACTGGCGGTTATTGATAATTTCCATTTTCTTTTGCCTCCATAAATCACTTATATTAATATATCACGGACACGGCAAAATGGCAACATTATTACTCTATCAAATTTTTTCTCGCTTGATTAACTTTTATCATTCTGATAATTAAATATATAATTCGCCCCACAAGAATTATTATGATTCCCCCTGATACACAGTAGGCAGCCGTCCATGCACTCTCTCTGATTGCAGGTATTACATGACCGGTTAAAGTATCGTAATGTATAACCAGAATTCCATCATTTATGTCGTGATAAAGACTGCTAATCTCAATATGATACCAATGATTTTTATCCAGATATAAGAATCTTTCCATTAACGTCTTTGTGTTAAATTTTTTCTCTTCATCCCGTTTTGCTTCAACTTTCTTGGTAATCCAGTACTGATCCCAATTGTGATGCATAGCATAGGTTTGGTTAAGTACTAATATTCTAACAATTACAATTCCAATTATGACAAGAGCAATTAAAATATGTCTGATACAACGGCTTATTCTGTAATTACACTTTCTCTGTGTCAGCCATTTTACATATTCATAACTTCCCATCCTGTCGGAAAGTCTTTCACTCACAGATTCCTGCTTACATTCCTCAAACCCATAAAATATGTGGCCTTTGTAATCAAGAATTCCTATAGTACCCTCATTCATACGATTAAACATATCGCTGTTAACAGCCAGTTCAACATCCCGTCCGGCAACATCAAATATAAGAATTGTAACTTTGTGAGGATTTCTCATCCAATGAGCCTCATTAAGAGCATCATTTTTTCCTTTAGACCTGGCATAATCCCGCATCATCCAACCCCTAGGCACCTTATCCTCAAACTTAGAATCAACCTTAGACACTAACACTGCCCTTACTTTTTGACGGCGGGAAAAAAGCTGCCCTATCCACCAAATCAACCGTTCCCTTACAGGTGATAAGAAAAAAATTAAAAAGATGACTGCACAAATAAAAAATCCTATCATAAGTACCCTCTCCTTTCCAACCTGTCACCCAGCTTTTTTCTTGCTCTGTTAAGTCTTGTGGTAACCGCACTCTGCTTAATTCCGAGAATTTCAGATATTTCTTTTACTGAATATTCCTCATAATAAAACAGATGAAGAACCTCCCTGTATTTTAACGGCAACTGCTGAATCTCCACAACCAGCCCATATCCTGCGTCAACTTTTTCCACATTCTCAAGATTATTACTCAAGCTGTCAAAAATTGTATCTTCCCCCATATATATTGTTTTCTTCTTCCAGGATAACTCAAGCATATTTTTACACACATTAGCCGCAGTCTTAATAAACCAGGCATGCTCACTTGCTTCATTCTCAAATACAGGCTTGTGTCTCAGATATTTTTCAAAAGTAATCTGACATACATCCTCGCTGTCAGCAATATTTTTCATATATGAACATGCCATCAGAAATACTCGTTTATACTGACGTTCATATATTTCATTAAAATCTCCATTCATGTAATGCCTCCTCTTTTTGTACCCTTACTAATAAAACAGTTTAAAAAATAGATATGTCACAAAAATTTTTTGCCTCCTCTCACCTCACACACACAAATCACATATAATAATGTAAAAATAAGTACCAGGTGTTTTATGAATTCTTGCTATTTTGGTTCACAACCGGATATGGGGCCTCGCCCTTATGTAACAAATGTTCCCCAGAAGGCCCGTCAGAATACTAATTACCGTTCAACGCTCTGGACCGGCTGCAATGCCCAGATGACACTTATGTGCATTATGCCGGGTTCCGATATCGGTCTGGAAAATCATAAAGATACAGACCAGTTTGTCCGGGTAGAACAAGGTATGGGGCTGGTAAAAATGGGCGCCTGTGAGGACAGACCGGAGTTTCAGGCCAGAGTTGTCATGGGAGACACCATTTTTGTTCCCGCCGGAACCTTTCACAACGTAATTAACATAGGTAAAATTCCTTTGAAATTATCATCAGTGTACGCACCTCCACATCATCCTGCAGGCACAGTGCACCATACAAAAAAAGATTCTGAAAAAGAAGATTACTGATAAAAAGGGGGCTGTAAATAAACTATGAGAAAGATTTTTGCTGCCGTCGGTATTTAAGCCACGTATTTTGTGGCTTTATGTACCGCTACGGTAGCAATTAAGCGAAAGCGTTCTTTCGAATAGTTTATTTACAGCCCCTCTTTAATGCACAAAAAACTATACTTACTATTCCACTTCCAAGCACAAATCCAATTGCATCTATACCTACGTCAACAATGTTACCACTCCGTCCCGGAA
>JBJENU010000342.1:0-5198 GCA_051880355.1 Lachnospiraceae bacterium
AGGCAGTATTTAATGTAGATAACTACAAGGAGTATTTATCACTCCAGTGTGATTCGGCCCTGAGAAATATTGTCAGAATTTATCCTTATGATGTGGCAACAGGTGTTGATACAACAGGTGATGGCAACGCAGATGAAGGAAGCCTTCGTGGTTCTGCCGAGGTTGTTGCTGAGAGAATCAAGCAGGAGATTCAGAGCAAGGTAACTAATGCAGGTCTTGAGGTTATTGAAGCAAGAATCACATATCTTGCATATGCTCCTGAAATTGCATCAGTTATGCTGCAACGTCAGCAGGCATCTGCCATTATCGATGCGCGTAAGATGATTGTTGACGGTGCTGTGGGTATGGTTGAGATGGCACTTGACAGACTTAACGAAAAGCAGCTTGTTGAACTGGATGAGGAAAGGAAGGCAGCTATGGTTTCCAACCTTTTAGTGGTATTATGCGGCAACCACGATGCCCAGCCTGTTGTTAATTCAGGAAGTTTGTACTAATGGCCGAAAAGAAACAGGTTCCACTCAGGCTCTCTGAAAAACTCTACGCCGACATTGCCGCATGGGCGGAGGACGATTTCAGGTCAATTAACGGTCAGATAGAATATCTACTGTCAGAGTGCGTAAAGAAGCGTAAAAAGGAGAATGCATATGAAGAAAACGGAGATTAACAAGTGCCTTATCTGTCATGACGCTCCATGCAGCAAGGCTTGTAATGGTACAGAGCCGGAGAGAATTATCCGTGCATTGAGATTTGACAATCTTCAGGCACTTTTTTTAACTGTGCCGGATGAGAATCCGTGTACCGGCTGCAGTGCACCATGTGAGGATGCCTGCATGGCAGACGTTAAGATTAAAAACATTGTGAATGGTGTTTATGAAGAAAAACTTAAGGGTGAGGTTGAAAATGTTTCTATGGATGTGGATTTATCCTGCGACATATGCGGAGTAAAGCTGGAGAATCCTTTTCTTCTGTCATCCTCAGTTGTGGCCAGCAATTATGAAATGTGTGCACGTGCTTTTGATATGGGCTGGGCAGGTGCCGCCTTCAAAACAATCAGTATGATGGACATTCACGAGGCATCACCACGTTTTTCGGCCCTGAAAAGTGATGATGGCAGATTTTACGGATTTAAAAACATCGAGCAGCTGTCAGACCATTCTGTGGAGGAAAATATGGAGTGCTTCCGCAGATTGAAGCAGAACTATCCTTCAAAAGTAATTATTGCTTCGATTATGGGAAGAAATGAAGGAGAGTGGGAGTACCTTGCAAGACAGGTGACACAAGCAGGTGCCGATGTTGTAGAACTTAATTTTTCCTGCCCTAACATGGAGGAAAAAGGTGTGGGAGTGGATATCGGACAGGACCCTGCACTGGTACAGCGCTTTACCGCTGCTGCAAGGCGAGGCACGAATGCTCCTATTCTTGCTAAAATGACTCCTAACATTACCGATATGCGCATACCTGCAAGGGCAGCCATAAAAGGAGGTGCAGACGGCATAGCAGCCATCAATACTGTTAAAAGTATTACAGGTGTTAATGTTGACACTATGGTTGCCAGCCCTGCAGTCCGTGGAAAGTCTTCAGTGGGCGGGTACTCAGGTCAGGCAGTAAAACCAATTGCACTTCGTTTTATTTCAGATATGAAGCTTGACCCGGAAATTAGAGAATCACACATAAGCGGTATGGGCGGCATCTACACATGGCGAGATGCTCTTGAATTTATCGTGCTTGGTGCCCAGAGCCTTCAGATTACAACAGCAGTAATGGAATACGGATATAGAATCATAGACGATTTAACTTTGGGACTGAAAAACTATATGGCTCTGAGAAATTACAGCAATATAAGTGAGCTTGTAGGTCAGGCTCTGGAAACAGTTGTTGATACCAATGAACTTGAGCGTGACACCATTTTGTTCCCACATTTTGATTATGATAAATGTGTGGGCTGCGGAAGATGTTACATATCATGCCGTGACGGAGGCCATCAGGCCATTGCTTTTGACGATACGGGCCGCAAACCGGTGCTGCAGGGCAGCAAGTGCGTAGGCTGTCATCTGTGTCTTCTTGTATGTCCTCAGAATGCCATAGGCACAGTGAAGAAGCGTATTACAAGGTAAATAATTCCGCCGGCGGTGTGCTGATTATATGAGGAGTTGTGACAATGTTTTATTATCTCTTATTTATATTTTTTGTGTACTCATTTATCGGATGGATTGGAGAGGAAATAGTAGCCGCATTTAAGCATGGAAAGCTTATTAACAGAGGTTTTGCAAACGGCCCTGTCTGTCCGAAGTATGGTGTTGCCATGGCACTTATCACAGTTGATACCTGGGATTTGACCGAGTATCCCCTGGCACAGCTGGCGGTAATAATTATATTTGTTGCACTGTTTGAGTATGTTTCGGGCATTTTGCTCCATAAACTCACAGGCTACAGGTTCTGGGATTATTCTAAGGAAAAGTGGAATTTCAGAGGATATATCTGTGTAAGAAGCACACTTATGCTGGGGGCAGTTGCCGCACTTATGGTATGGTTACTGAATCCGTTTTTGTATCTGGGATTTAAAGCCATCCCCCTTACAGTATCCAAGATTGTGCTTATAGTTCTTGCAGTGCTTTTGTTTATTGACCTTTTTGTCACTGTTGCATCATTCCTCAGGTGGAAAATGGGCAGCAACGTATATGAAAATGTGGCAGATAAGCTAAAGGAGACCAAAAATTCCATTAGTCACAGGGTGTTTGACATTGTCCGGAAACGTATGTATAAGGCATTTCCTGAATTTGAAAGCCAGACCAAAAGTGAAGGGGACGGCTTCGGAAGACCTGAAAACAGAGTATTTGCACAGGGTGTGTGCCTTGATAAGCTGATTTGGATATTTCTCATAAGTGCTCTGGTGGGCGATATTATTGAGACAATATTTGTGTGGGCAACGGATGGCGTGCTTATGAGCAGAAGCAGTGTGCTGTACGGACCTTTCAGCGTTGTCTGGGGCCTTGGCGGTGCCCTTGCCACGGCACTTTTATATCCCCTTAAGGAGAAAAATGACCGTTTTGTATTTGGAGGCGGATTTTTGCTGGGCGGCGTATACGAGTACACCTGTTCAGTATTTACAGAATACGTTCTCGGAACAGTTTTCTGGGATTACAGCCACATTCCGTATAATATAAACGGACGTATCAATCTGTTATTTTGCTTTTTCTGGGGAATTGCCGCACTTTTCTGGGTAAAGGTTCTCTATCCTTTGGCAAGCAAATATATCGAAAAAATCCCGCCGGTGGCAGGAAAAGTATTAACGCTGATAATTGTTGTCGCAATGACTGTCAACATGGTTATATCAGCCGCTGCCATAGGCAGGTACACACAGAGGAAAGCCGGAAATGAACCGTCTAACATATTGGAGGAGTTTCTGGATGAAAATTATACCGACAGCTTTATTGAGCGGGTATATCCTAATATGAAAATCACGGAATGAGAAAAGAGAAAATGACGGAATAAAAAAAGCGAAAATTACGGAATAAAAAAGGTGAAAATGACGGAATGACATTGACATATGAGGATTATGAGGGTATACTTATATGGGAGGTGAATTGGTATGTTAACGCCGCAGGGGTATAAAAAGCGATTAATAGAAAGACAATTTGATGAATATATGCAGACGTTTGGCGCTGTGTGCATTGAAGGGCCAAAGTATTGTGGCAAGACATGGACTGGGCGAAGCCGCTCTGAAAGTGCAGCGTTTATTGGTGATCCTGCAAATAACTTTCAGACAAGAACAATGGCTAGTTTAAGCCCGGATTTGGTTTTACAGGGGGAACATCCACGCCTTATAGACGAGTGGCAGGAGGTTCCGCCTTTATGGGATGCCATAAGGTTTGAAGTAGATAAGGATAGCAGGAAGGGGAAGTATATTCTAACTGGTTCCGCTACACCAAATCATAAAGGTATTATGCACAGTGGCACAGCACGGATTGGCAGAGTCAGGATGGGAACTATGTCCCTTTATGAAACAGGGGATTCGTCAGGAAATGTTTCTTTGAAGGACATATTTGATGGACAGCTGACTGCACAGGCAACAGGCGATGTAGAACTAAAGCGATTAATTTATTACGTAGTGAGGGGCGGATGGCCCGGAAATTTATATACGCCGGAATCAACCTGTGGTAAATTGGCAATCGAATATTTAAAAGCGGTTGTTGATGATGATATGTACAGGGTCGATGGTGTGAAAAGGGATTCTAGGAAGGTATGGTCATTAATTCGCTCTCTGGGAAGAAACGAAAGTACGCTGGTCAGCAATAATACGTTGAGAAAAGATATGGGTGCAATGGATGAGATTGACATAGACCCGGATACAGTTTCGGATTATTTAGATATATTGAATCGTTTATTTTTGCTGGATGACCAGCCTGCTTACAGTACTAGTCTCCGTTCTTCAAGAAGATTGTTAAAGTCTTCCAAAAGACATTTTATAGATCCATCTCTTGCCGTAGCGGCATTGTCTGCAACGCCTGATATGCTATACAATGATTTGAATACTTTTGGTTTTATGTTTGAAAATTTGTGTGAGCATGATTTGAAAATATATGCGGAATACAACGGCGCCACATTATATCATTTCAGGGATGAAAAAGGAAATGAAGCTGATGCAGTAGTTGAATTCCCGGATGGTACATGGGGAGCATTTGAAATAAAGCTTGGTGCAAATCAGGTGGATGCCGCCGCCGGTGAGCTTTTGCAACTTAAGCGAATTATGGAAAAAGAAGGGGATAATCCTCCTAAAGTATTGTGTGTCATCTGCGGAATGACAAATATGGCGTACAAACGTGAAGACGGAGTATATGTTGTTCCTATTACGGCATTGGGGCCATAGATTATTTATGGACTGTAAAAAACTTTTGGCTTAAAGACAGGCATCAAACCTGTCTTTAAGCCACTATTTTTTTGATAATATATTTAATTTTTATCCCTCAAAATATTGTTTATGCCATACCAGAAACATATAAACGGTCCAGATTTTTCTTGAGTTATCTTCCTTGCCTTCCTTGTGGCGGTCAAGGAATTTAACAAGCTCGTCTGTATTGAAGTATTCTTCGGCAACCGGGCTGGTGAAGGCAGTTTTAACGATGTTGTAATACTTGTCGTCCTTGAGCCAGATTCTGATTGGCACAGGGAAGCCAAGCTTTTTCTTCTCGGCAACCATA
>JBJENU010000343.1:0-5195 GCA_051880355.1 Lachnospiraceae bacterium
AAAGCTTATTGACCCTAAAACCGGTAATCCTCTTATGGACAGAACCACGCTTATTGCCAATACATCCAATATGCCTGTTGCGGCCCGTGAAGCCAGCATTTACACCGGTATTACCCTTGCCGAATACTACAGGGATATGGGCTATGATGTGGCTATTATGGCTGATTCAACATCAAGATGGGCTGAAGCTCTCCGTGAACTTTCCGGCAGACTTGAAGAAATGCCTGCGGAAGAAGGCTTCCCGGCATATCTTGCTTCCAGACTTTCTGCCTTTTATGAAAGAGCCAGTATGGTCCAGACACTGAATGGTGCCAGAGGTTCCGTCTCAATTATAGGTGCGGTTTCTCCACAGGGCGGTGACTTTTCTGAACCTGTAACGCAGAATACCAAGCGATTTGTAAGATGCTTCTGGGGTCTTGATAAATCCCTTGCCTATGCAAGACACTTTCCTGCCATTCACTGGCTTACCAGCTACAGCGAATATCTTTCGGACCTGTCACCATGGTACTCTGAAAATGTAGGTCCTAATTTTGTTACATCAAGAAACCAGATTATGGCTCTTCTTAATCAAGAAAGCAGCCTTATGGAAATAGTCAAACTTATTGGCGCTGATGTGCTTCCGGATGACCAGAAGCTTACCCTTGAGATTGCGAGAGTAATTCGTCTGGGGTTCCTGCAGCAGAATGCGTTCCATCCCGATGATACCTGCGTTTCCCTTGAAAAGCAGCTTAAAATGATGGATACAATTCTCTATCTGTACAACAAGTCACGTTTACTCATCAATATGGGAATGCCGATGTCCGTTCTTAAGGCAAATCCTATTTTTGAGAAAATTATTGCGATAAAATATGACATTCCCAACGACAGGCCGGAGATGTTTGATGACTATATAAAAGCAATTGATATGTTTTATGATGAAGTTATGGCGCGCAATGCCTAAGCTTTGGAAATGGAGTTAAATATGTCTATTGAATATTTAGGCTTAAGTGAAATAAATGGTCCGCTTATTGCCCTGGAAGGAGTAAGAAATGCTTCCTTCGATGAAATTGTAGAAATTACCGTTGATAAAAAAGAGAAGCGCCTTGGAAGAATTATAGAAGTGTATGAGGACAAGGCCGTAATTCAGGTTTTTCAAGGCTCTGAAGGTATGAGCCTTAACAACTCCCACACAAGACTCACCGGGCACCCAATGGAAATAGGCCTTAGCACTGAGCTCCTTGGAAGGACCTTAAACGGTCTTGGACAGCCAATTGACGGTCTTGGACCTGTAAATGCGGAGAAATTTGCCGATGTTAACGGCAAGCCTCTTAACCCTGTAACCCGTGAATACCCACGAAATTACATCAGAACAGGCATTTCGGCAATCGATGGTCTGACCACTCTTATCCGTGGTCAGAAGCTCCCTATTTTTTCCGGGAACGGTCTGCCACACGACCAGCTGGCAGCCCAGATTGTCCGCCAGGCTTCTCTTGGTGATGACAGCAATGAGAATTTTGCCATTGTTTTTGGCGCCATGGGCGTTAAGCATGATGTTGCCGAATTTTTCAAGCGAACCTTTGAAGAAAGCGGCGTATTATCCCACGTCTGCATGTTCCTCAACTTGGCCAACGACCCGGTTGTCGAGCGGCTTATCACACCAAAGGTGGCACTCACTGCCGCTGAATACCTTGCTTTTGAAAAGGGTATGCACATTCTTGTAATACTTACGGATATGACAAGCTTCGCCGAAGCCATGCGTGAGGTTTCCTCATCAAGAGGTGAAATTCCTTCACGTAAAGGCTATCCGGGCTACCTGTACAGTGAACTTGCTACGATTTACGAGCGCGCCGGCATTGTGGCTGGCTCAAGCGGTTCAGTTACACAGATACCTATACTTACAATGCCTAACGATGACATTACTCATCCGATTCCTGACCTTACAGGCTACATTACTGAAGGACAGATTGTTCTGGACCGCAGCCTGCACGGACAGGCCGTTTATCCTCCAATCAATGTTCTTCCTTCCCTCTCCCGACTGATGAAGGACGGCATTGGAGAAGGCTATACAAGAAAAGACCATCAAGACATTGCCAACCAGCTTTTTTCTTCTTACGCTAAGGTTGGCGAAGCCAGAGCTCTGGCTTCGGTTATTGGTGAGGACGAGTTATCTCCTCTGGACAAATCCTACTTAAAATTCGGTGAAGCCTTTGAAAAAGAATTTGTCGGTCAGGACAAAAATGAAAACCGCAGCATTGAAGAAACTCTGGATATCGGCTGGAAGCTGCTTAAAATCATTCCAAGAAGCGAACTTGACCGCATCAACACCAAAATTCTTGACGAATTTTACCCGGCTGAAGAGTAAATTAAGGTAACTATCATTTTTAGTACCGCTGCAAAGGCAACGTAGCGGAAGCGGGCCTGCAACTTGTTTTCCTTTTGCTTTTTCCTGCCTCCTAAAACAAGGATGCAGGTACTTTGGCTTTGCCGGCACTTAACGAGTGCTTGCTTTGCACCGTTTTATGTAACTATCATTGCACGAGTTTAGTACCGCTGCAAAGGCAACGTAGCGGAAGCGGGCCTGCAACTTGTTTTAGGAGGTATATTATGAATCCTAACGAATTCCCCACCAAGGGTAATCTTATTCTTGCCAAAAACTCACTGGCTCTTGCCAGGCAGGGATATGAGCTTATGGATAAGAAACGCAACATTCTTATCCGGGAGTTGATGAATTTAATAGATCAAGCCAATGCCCTTCAGAGCGAAATCGACATAACCTTTGCTCAAGCCTATGCCGCACTGCAGCAGGCCAATATAGATACGGGCATACACCGGGTTCAGGTCATTGCATGCACAGTGCCCCTTGACGATTCAATAACCATCAAGTCTCGAAGCATTATGGGCACCGAAATTCCTCTTGTAGAGAGCAAGCCTGAAACCAGACAGAATTATTCTATGTATGACACAAGGGAATCCCTTGATATAGCAAAGATTAAATTTGACAAAGTAAAGGAACTTACAATAAGACTTTCCATGATTGAAACCTCTGCTTACCGTCTGGCAACTAATATTAAAAAAACACAGAAAAGGGCCAATGCCCTCAAAAATATTACCATACCTTCATATACCCTTCTGGTAAATAATATCCAGACGGCCCTTGAAGAAAAGGAACGTGAGGAATTTACACGTCTCAAGGTAATTAAGAAAACGAAGCAGAAAAAATTACAAAACAAACCATAAGGATACTTTTATGAGAAAAATACTACAAAAAACATTGGCTCTGTCTCTGGCTTTAGTTATGACACTCGGCTCTTTTAACGTGTTCGCTGCCCAGGAGACCGAAAGCACCACTGATGCTTCCAATACACATATGGAAGATGACAAAGACAAGGAAGAAACTTCGGGTGAAGTAAAAGCTGCATGGCCGGAAGCACCTGAGTTGTACTCTGAAATAGCACTACTTATGGATGCCGATACAGGCGCTATTCTTTACGAAAAAAATATTTATGAAAAGACATATCCTGCCAGCACAACCAAACTCATGACAGGACTTCTTACAGTTGAAAACTGTAACCTTTCAGAAATTGTATATACATCCTACGCCGCTGCAACCAGTGTTGCCTTTGATGATTCCAACATTGGTTCCAAGGTTGGCGAAGAATACACGGTAGAACAGGCTCTATATGCACTTTTGGTACATTCAGCCAACGAAGTGGCATATGCCCTGGCTGAGCATGTTGGCGGCGACCTGCCATCTTTTGTCATGATGATGAATATGCGCGCGGAGGAGCTGGGGGCTCTTAATACGCATTTTAACAATGCCAGCGGTCTGCATGATGAACACCACTACACCACTGCCTATGACCTGGCAATGATTGGAAGGGCCTGTCTTAACAATGCCACCTTCGTGGCATTTGACTCTTATGCCGGCTACTATTTTATGCCGCCAACCAATAAGACATCCGTTACAAGGACTCTTATGCCCCGTAACGAAATGTTAAAAGGCGGCAAATACTACTACGAATACTGCAAGGGTGGCAAAACAGGCTTTACTGACGAGGCTGGCTACACCCTTGTTACCTTCGCCGAAAAGAACGGAGTAAGGCTTATTGCGGTAACACTCCGTTCCGGCAAAAACCAACGATTTGAAGATTGCACAAAGCTTTTTGAGTACGGCTTTGCAAATTTCACCAAACACACTCCTGACGAGTCAGACATAAGCACACTTTTTGGTAAAAATAATTACTTCCGGTCAGATGTATTTGGAAGCAACCTTCCGTCATTTCACATAAGCTCAACAACAATGCAGCTTCCGTCTGGCGTTCCTTCAACAGTTGTAAAATTGCGGGCTGACGAAAACAGCACTGCAAATACTTCCGGAAGCAATTTTGCCACAAAGGTTAATTTTATATATAATGATGGAGTAAATGACCATACTGTGGGAACTGCCACTTTGAGTCTTGACACCAACACAGTTGAAAGCGATTTACCATATATAACTCAGGAAAAAACTCAGGAAATTACCAGGAAATTTCGACCAACTGTAAATGTATGGCTGATTATTGGAATTATCGTCCTTTTAGACCTGGCTTATTGCGCACACAACTGGGTGCTTAACAGCCTGGATTTGGGAAGACGAAAACGAAGATGGAAATAGAGACCTTTAAAAATAAGAGGCTGTCGAAAATGCTACAGCCTCTTATTTTTACATTTTACTATTTACTTTCCTTTTGCATCCTTGGTAATTCTTACCTTAAACCATTTGCCGGTTTCACTTAATTCACTGTCCGCAAAACCTGACAGTTTGCCCACGCCCGGCGCAATAAGTGACGAAGTCTCCGCCTTATTGCTCAAATTCCAGATGGCATAACTTACGTTATATTTTTCAAGCAATTCAAACCACTTGTCTGCCTCTGAATAATTAACAGCTCCGCTTCCTGAAGCATCACAGATACTACATTCACTGATAAACACCGGAACTCCTGCCTTTATGGCATTTTCCACATTATTTCTGAGCCAGTCGGTATGGGTTGCAGCATAAAAATGTACTGCATACATAATATTTTTATCGGAAAGCTTATTGCCCACAACTTCACCGATATCCTGAGACCAGGTATTGGTTCCAACAATTATAATGGCATCACTGTCATACTTCCTGATGGTGTTGACCACATCTGTTGCGTAAGGCTTAATCTGGCTGACAAAAGGACTTCCTGTAG
>JBJENU010000344.1:0-5178 GCA_051880355.1 Lachnospiraceae bacterium
TAATGGTAAGAAGCAGGAGGTTGAGGTTTTCTCAATGGGAACCGGTACCAGTCCGGTGAATATTGCCAAGGCTGCTATTGAACATGCTAATAAGAACAATTTTAATGTTGTTATTTTAGATACAGCAGGTCGTCTTCATGTAGATGAAGATATGATGCAGGAACTTGCCGATATTAAGGCTAATGTTGCTGTTGACCAGACAATCCTTGTTGTCGACTCCATGACAGGTCAGGATGCAGTCAACGTAGCTTCTTCATTCAATGAGAAGATAGGCATTGACGGTGTTATACTCACTAAGCTGGACGGCGATACAAGGGGCGGCGCAGCACTTTCTATCAAGGCTGTCACAGGCAAGCCGATACTTTATGTGGGTATGGGTGAGAAACTGTCTGATTTGGAGCAGTTTTATCCTGACAGAATGGCGTCAAGAATTCTTGGAATGGGCGATGTGCTTTCACTTATTGAGAAGGCAGAAGCCCAGATTGATGAGAAAAAGGCCAGGGAGATGGAAGCCAGACTCAAGAAGGCGGAATTTGATTTCAACGATTTCCTTGAGTATATGGGTCAGATTAAGAATATGGGAGGCATCAGCTCCATTCTTGGAATGCTTCCGGGCATGGGAATGGGCAATATGAAGAACCTTGAGGTTCCTGATGATGCCGAAGCTAACTTAAAAAAGACAGAGGCAATTATTCTTTCCATGACTAAGCAGGAGAGGGCTAAGCCTGATTTGCTTAATCCTTCAAGAAAGAACAGAATTGCCCGGGGCGCAGGAGTAGACATCAGTGAAGTTAACCGGGTGGTTAAGCAGTTTGAGCAAATGAAGAAAATGATGAAGCAGATGCCCGGCATGATGAAAGGTGGTAAAAAGAGAGGCTTTAAGCTTCCTTTTTAACATAAATTAATTATTATTTATAGAAATCACTTAGGAGGTGAATTGTTAAAATGGCAGTTAAGATGAGATTAAAGAGATTAGGTGAGAAGAAGAATCCTTTCTATAGAATCGTTGTTGCTGATTCAAGAGCACCAAGAAACGGCAAGTTCATCGAAGAAATCGGTACTTATGATCCTAACACAGATCCTAGCACATGCAAGGTTGATGCTGAATTAGCTAAGAAGTGGCTTGCTAACGGCGCACAGCCAACAGAAGTTGTTGCTAAGATTTTAAAGCAGGCAGGTATTGAAAAGTAATAACTAGTGGAGGTGTCTCATGAAAGAATTAGTTGAAATTATTGCTAAGGCACTAGTTGACAATCCTGATGAAGTTGTTGTTACAGAACAGGAGACAGAGAAGGCAGTTAAGATTACTTTACAGGTAGCTCCGTCTGATATGGGTAAGATTATCGGTAAATCAGGAAGAATTGCCAAGTCTATCCGTGCTGTAGTTGCAGCAGCTGCATCAAAAACAACCAAGAGAGTTTCAGTAGAAATTCTTAATCAGGCTGAATAATTATGAAAGGAATATCTGCTTATGTAGGTATTCCTTTTTAAGTATTAAAAGGAATGTATATGGATAATAAGAAAAATTCCACATTGAGAGTTGGTCAGATTGTCACAACTCATGGTATTCGTGGGGAAGTTAAGGTTTTTCCCACAACTGATGATGTTAGCAGATTTAAGAAACTGAAAAAGTGCATTCTTGACGGAAGAAGGGGTTATGTAGACCTAGAGGTTGAGAGCTGCAAGTTTTTTAAGAATATGGTAATTCTTAAATTCAAGGGATATGATGACATTAATCAGGTTCTTGATTTTGTTAAGAGAGACCTGCTTGTTACAAGGGATAATGCAGTTAAGCTTGCCAAGGGCGAATATTTTATTTGTGATTTGGTGGGACTTAAGGTTGTGACAGATGAAGGCAGGGATTTTGGTATCCTTAAGGATATTATGCAGACAGGAGCTAATGACGTTTATGTTATTGAGACTCTTGACGGCAGGGAGGTTTTATTTCCATCAATTCCGGAATGTATACTTAACCGAGATTTGGAAGCCGGAGTCATAACCGTTCATATAATGAAGGGTTTACTGGAAGCGAATGAATAATAATATTCCTTCAGAATTTTTTTGAAAAAAGGCTTGCAAAAGCATTTTTTATATGATAAAATTAATCGTTGTGTAAAAGAGATGGTCCTCTGTTGTCGGACAGGCATTAAGAACATCGAGAATTTAAGGAGGTCACACATGAGCGACATTATTAAGAGCATTGAAGCAGAACAGCTTAAGGCTGAGGTTCCTTCATTCAATGTTGGTGATACAGTTAAGGTATCAGCAAGAATTAAGGAAGGTAACAAGGAAAGAACACAGATATTTGAAGGTACAGTTCTTAAAATCCAGGGTACTGGTGTAAGAAAGACTTTCACAGTTAGAAAGGTTTCTAACGGCGTCGGTGTTGAAAAGACATGGCCACTTCACTCACCATTCGTAGAGAAGGTAGAAGTTGTTCGTCTTGGTAAAGTAAGAAGAGCTAAGCTCAACTACTTAAGAGACAGAAAAGGTAAGAGCGCTAAGGTTAAGGAACTTGTTAAATAAGTTGCCGGTAGTGTATTTTGCTGTTTTTAATAAGGCTGTTAAAGAGGGATAAGTACATCAGTATTTGTCCCTTTTTTGTACCTGACTTAAAGAACATGGTATTTACGGAAGGACATATTTATGAAATTTAGAAGAACACGGTATAAGGAGTATCCTAAACTTATATTTGGCCTGAAATTTACAGTCGATGTGATTGTTGCGGTCTGTCTTGGAATAGTATTTGTCCAGTTTATTCTCGGCAAGCTTTCAATAAGCGGTAATTCCATGGCACCTGCACTTGTCAATGATGATGTTGTGTTTGTCAATCACTTTGCATATTCCTTTGGCTCGCCTAAGCGTTTTGATGTAATCGCTTTCAGAGTTACCGGTTCAGATTCGTCTAAGGTTTATGTAAAGCGTGTTATCGGACTTCCGGGGGAAAAGATAAAAATTGCTGACGGGAAAGTATATATCAATGGTGAAGTATTGAAGAATGATATCTCGGATGAGCTGATTATAACGGCAGGCCTTGCCTCTGTTGAAATTGAACTGTCCGATGACGAGTATTTTGTTCTGGGAGATAACAGAAATAACAGCGAGGACAGCAGATTTGCCAATATAGGCAATGTTAAGAAAGGAAATATAATCGGGAAACCATGGCTTATAATCGGGCCATTTTCACGATTTGGTTTTATATAATTATGAATTATCAGTGGTATCCCGGTCATATGACCAAGGCAAAAAGACAGATGCAGGAAGACATTAAACTAATCGACCTTGTAATGGAGATTGTTGATGCCAGAATTCCCCTTAGCAGCCGCAATCCCGACATTGATGAGCTGGCAAAAAATAAGGCCAGAATGATTCTGCTCAACAAGTCGGATTTGGCTAATGAAAGTCAGAATAGTGCATGGATTGAATATTTCAATTCAAAGGGCTTTACTGTGGTTATGATTAATGCTAAGAATGGCACAGGTATAAGAAATGTAGTGCCGGCAATTATGGAAGCATGCCGTGAGAAGATAGAGCGTGACGCAAGAAAGGGAATCAAAAACAGACCGGTAAGGGCTATGGTTGTGGGAATTCCCAATGTTGGCAAGTCAACATTTATCAATGCCCTGGCAGGCAGGGTATGTGCAAAGACAGGCAACAAGCCGGGTGTAACAAAAGGAAAGCAATGGATAAGACTTAACAAAAATGTTGAGCTGCTTGATACACCGGGAATACTCTGGCCAAAATTTGAGGACCAGCTTATAGGCCTTAATCTTGCACTGATTGGCTCAATTAATGATGAAATTCTTGATATTTCAGAGCTTGCCCTGGAACTTATAAAAATTATAAAAAAAGACTTTGCAGGATTTCTGGCTGAAAAATATCAGGTGGATGAAGGTATGGAGCCTGTTGAAATTCTTGGAGGAATAGCAGTGAGACGTGGCTGCCTTAAAAAAGGCAACGAGTACGACTATGAGAAGGCTGCAGCACTTTTGCTGGATGATTTCAGGAATGGCAGGATTGGAAGAATTACTCTTGAAAAACCCTGCTAATCAGAGGTAGATAATATGACTGTTAAAGAAGAAAAAGAAGCTAAAAAACTTGAGAAATTAAGACTTGAAGAAGAAAGAATCGAAAATTTAAGGCAGTTTGAAAAAGAATATAATTACTGTCAGTTTATCTGCGGCATCGATGAGGTTGGAAGAGGACCTCTTGCAGGCCCGGTAGTTGCAGGCGCAGTTATTTTGCCAAAGGATTGCAGAATACTTTATGTTAATGATTCCAAAAAGCTTTCTGAAAAGAAAAGAGAAATGCTGTATGATGTAATTTATAAGGAAGCTGTAAGCGTGGGCATCGGAGTTGTGTCACAGGACAGGATTGATGAGATTAATATTTTGCAGGCAACATATGAGGCGATGCGTCAGGCTATTAATAAATTATCAGTAAAGCCCGATATATTATTAAATGATGCAGTAACAATTCCTATGGTTGATATCAAGCAGGTTCCAATCATAAAGGGCGATGCCAAAAGTCTTACCATCGGCTGTGCCAGCATTGTGGCAAAGGTGACAAGGGACAGGATGATGGACGAATATGCAGTTATTTATCCTGAATATGCATTTGAAAGCAACAAGGGATACGGAACGGCGGCACATATTGCGGCTTTAAAGGAATTTGGTCCGTGTCCTATTCACAGAAGTACTTTTATTAAGAATTTTATTTGAGGTAAAAGGATGAACCTTAATGGACTTTCGTTTTTAAAACAATCAAACGATATTAATGTTGTACAACAGGGGGCAGGTGGGTCTTCTGACAGAACAATTACTGTGGATGACAGCAGAAATCCCGGCCTTTTAATGTTAAAAGCCATGTCTAATGGTGATACATTTCAGGGTGAAATTGTGTCCGTAAAGGATAATCAGATCCTTTTAAGATTAACCGGAGGGGCCAGCCTTTTAGCAACACTGGATGGTGACTTTGAGGTTACTCCGGGCAAGGTTGAAACCTTTGTTCTTGATAATAATCAGGGGCAGACCATATCTATAAAGCCAATGAATGCCACTGCCCAGGAAATATCCATGGCGGACAAGGCGTTGGAATCAGCACATCTTTCATTTTCTGAGAAGAATTTTGAAATGGTAAAAGAACTTATCAGGCAGAATATGCCTGTCGATAAAAATT
>JBJENU010000345.1:0-5147 GCA_051880355.1 Lachnospiraceae bacterium
ATATATCCCGCTGTTTCTTCCCGAAATAGTGCCCAGAGATGCAATCCTTTCATGTACGCTTCCGTCCTGGCTTATACGGTACACAATTGCCTCTCCCATCTCGTGGATAAGTATATATATATTCCCTTCATAATATGTCATATCACCTATGGCATTTTCAATTCCTGCATTACAGTCCTCTCGCATTTCACCCATTAACTTTCCGGCATCTTTGCCATAGTAATGCGTACATTCCGGTCTGCCGCAAAGAAAAGTCTCATTTTTAACATTACTCTTAGGGGCATAGGACATATAGCCCGTCCTCAATAAATAAAATCCTTTTTCACCCTCAACAACATTGTGTGAACCCGGAAAAAAATTATTTCCCAGACATTCAGTGCTTTTTACCTCTTTACCATTGCCACAGCCTGAAAGTAGGATGGATATTATAACAAAATATATTACTGCTAATTTCTTCATAACTTACCTCCCAACCAGGGGACAATATGTTGCCCCCTTCATAACTCACATTACATATTAACTATTTTCATATCCCGGCTCTGCAATATAGTAATCAATCGAACCAGCACCTTCGTCACTCACAATCCTGAAATAGCACTGAAGCTTTTTAATTGATCCAGGGCACGTAATGCCATCTTGCAAATATGTGGTTTCATCTGACGACTTTACCATATAAGAATTCTTCAATACTCCAGCTATGTAATATTTTACGGTAGCATCCAATGAAAGATAAGCATTACAGCTGGATGTCACTTCAGCATACCCCACTCCTCCATCATATGTATTCTCGTATCCAAGTTCAGTACGTCCACCGACATTATCAAAGCCGTAGTTCACAGTTTGATTTTTATACGCCGCAAATGTCACAACTGATATTGCAAACACAGTTACAAGTGCTGCTGTAAGTGAAATGATTGATTTAATTTTTCTGTTTTTCATAATTGTTTACCTCCGTATATACTATTTTTTAGCTCACAATATTTTTTCCCCGCATAATCCCCCCTTTTATATCACAACATTACTGCCATATATTATCGCGATTAATATAAGTAGCGTGATATTTGATAAATTATATATGTTAACGTTAATCATATATCATTTTTATTTTACTTTTAATAATATTATAGTATATCTAAATATTTTTGTCAATTATTAATCAAACTTATATGCAATTTTTTTCAAAGCAAAAAGAAGCCGGATAAACCGACTTCTTCTGACCAAAATGTAATTTTATGCTCTCATTTTTTTCCTTGAAACCACATTGCTGATAATGATAAATAACAGGGCAAAACCAAGTACTACTCCCATATTGACAAATACAGGGCCAAGTGATTCCATATTCAGTTCCTCAATGGCAGCCAGTCTGTCATTGCCATTGATAAACCAGTAAGACGGAAGGATATGGGCTGCTGTAAGCACCCCTTCCGGAAGCCACTGTGCCGGAACGAAGGCGCCGCACAAAAAGCTTGAGCCCAGCGCCACCACGTTGATAATACCGCTCATTGCCTCCTTGTTGCTGGTCAGGTTACCGATTAAGAATGCAAGACACAGGGCACATACTGCAAATACAAAGGAGTTCAGCATAAACATTGCTCCGCGGGCTGTAAACATTGCTTCCGCTCCCACCTTGACAAGTCCCAGTATCATATACAAAAACCAGATTGCAAAGGCAAGCAGTGCATTGCAGGCAAGCAACAGTCTGTTGTGTTTTTTGTAGTTCATTGCGCTTATTAACGTCCTTCTTGCAATCCTTAGTTCCCTGAAGGTTGCAAGTACAATACAGATTACATACACGCATCCCGCAAGAAGACTGTAGTTCATAAAATTGAAAAATCCGCTGAGCTTGGTTATCTGGCTTGTATTAAGCTTAGATGTCACCTCAACCTCAACTTCATTGGAAACGGCATTCTGAATTTTTTCAATCAATTCATCCTCATTATTGCCGTAGCTGCCATATATCCGGGCGACCTTTAAATACCGCTCAAGAAGCATTTCAACATATGCCGCTGAATAGTCACCTACAGACTGGATTTCTACAGCTTTTGCATTACCCCCTGTTATGCCGGCCCCAAAGCCCTTTGGAATTGTGACAATTATGCTCACATCTCTGTAGAAAAGAGCATCCTTGATTGCATCTTCTTCGTTTTTTACATCCGCCTTGTCACATTTACTGTAAATATAATCCGCAAATGCTGTTGAAAGCTTACTGCCGTCCTCATCCTGCACCAGAACCGAAGGCTTACTCTCCGTAAAGCTTCCGGCACCATTATTGCTGTCCATATTAATTCCGCCAAAAGCAAGAAGGAGCACGGTGTATAATATAATCATGCCAAGATTAGCCCTGACAACTTTTAAAAACGCCTTAAATACTGTCATACTGCTGCCTCCTTAAGCTATAGAATGATGCGGCAATTAAAATTGCCGAGAATATAAGAAGACTTGCCACGTTAAACCAGTATCTGGATGTGGTGTCGTAGTAGTACAGTGCATAAAAGCCGTCTGTAATCATACTTGCAGGATTAACCTTGTTCACAAACGGAACATTTTTATCTATAATGTACTTCATTGTAATGCCCATCATACCGGAAAGGAAGCTGCCAAGCATTGAAATCGCCAGAATAACACCGATTTTGCCGCCTTCACCTGTTTTCATAAGACTTCCCACTGCCACGCCGATTGAAAGACCTGCAAGGCAGCCTGCACAGGCAAGTAAAATTATAAGTCCTATGTTACTGCCATAGTCCACCTTTAGCACAAAAATTGTAAAAATGAACAATATCGCCATACCAATCAGCTGTACAATATAGCTGGCTGCAAGGCTTGAGAGCACCAATGTGCCCTTGCCTGCCGGACTTACACTTACCCTCTTACCCTTGTGGCTCATATTTGCCAGCACCTGGTTGATTGCAGTCATACCTAAAATTCCGCCGTAAAGTGCTGTCATTGCAATGAGAGTGTAGAACTCAATCATTGTGTAGCTTAAATTGGAGCTTGATTTATCTACGATTGCTGCCGTAGCTGTGATAATTTTTTCCCCCAGTTCAGATATCTGGTTAATTTCCTCCACTGCATATTTTAAAATTGTCTGGCTTGTGCCGCTTTTTCCCACTACTACCTTAGGTTTGCCGTCAGCAACAGATATGTAGCCTTCCACCTTTTTGTCTGAAAGCAGCTGTGCCGCCTCATCGCTTGTGGCATAGGTTATGTTAAAAATATGGCTGTCACCGTTTTCGTCGCCAAGTAATTTTAACGCCTCAACAAGAACTTGGTTGTCCCTGAATTCCTTATTGTCTACTACCGCAATATCAATGGCCTTCATCTGCTCAGAGCTCTCTATATTAGAAAATGCAAGGTAGAAAAACAGTCCGAGCAGCACCGGGAATGCGTATGTCCAGAAAATTAACATTCTGTTGCGGAAAAGTATGTTGAAGGAATATTTTAAATTATGTAAAAACATTAATCCCTCAGCTCCTTTCCTGTAAGTTCAAGGAATACGTCGTTAAGTGTAGGACGCTCTGAGAAAATCTTGGAATAATTGATTTTCTTTGATTTCAGATAATCCATAAGCCCCGCAAGGTTGTTGTCGCCCTTCCTGTATGTAACAACGAGACTGCTGCCGTCATAGGATACACTGTCAATATTGTCAAGCTTTTTAAGCTCTGCAACAAACTCATCTGACAGTCTTTTAACCTCAACAGTTACTTTTTCTTCAATATTGGCAAGTGCTTTTAACTCATCACTGCTGCCTGTTGCAATTACCTTGCCCTTGTCAAGGATGATAATTCTGTCGCAGAGGATTTCCACCTCTTCCATATAATGTGTGGTGTAAACGATTGTTGCGCCATTGTCGCGGAGTACCTTAATACCCTCAAGGATATTGTTGCGGCTCTGTGGGTCAACGGCAACTGTAGGCTCGTCAAGGAAAATAATCTGTGGCTTGTGGGCAATGCCGCAGGCGATATTCAGACGGCGCAAAAGACCTCCTGACAACTTTTTAGGATGAAATTTAACGTAGTCCTCAATCTGCACCAGCTTAATCGCATCCTCAACATATTTCCTGCGTGTTTCCTTATCCTTGACATAAAGCCCGCAGAAATAATCAATATTCTCGTAAACCGTCAACTCTTCAAATACTGCAACATCCTGGAAAACCACACCGATTTTGCTCTTAATGTCATAGGCATCCGGCTTCATTTCTTTTCCGAAGATATTAATGGTTCCCTTCTGGAATTTGAGAAGTGAAAGGATGCAGTTCATAGTTGTTGACTTGCCGCTTCCGTTAGGGCCAAGCAGACCCAGAATCTCTCCCTCATGAACCTCAAAGGACAAATCGTCAATTGCTTTTAACTCCTTGTACTCTTTGGTTAAATTTTTTACTTCGATTATGTTGTTCATAGTAAAATATTCTCCTTAATAATTGATTAGTTACTTTTGCTTCATCAGCAGCATTCCGATTCCTGTAAATCCCAGAGTAAGCATTTCATCAATTTCTTTTTCCGTAAATACGCACATATGATTGGCGCAAAGTGTTGCAATTCCGTGTGATATTATGAACATATACCGGTACAGCTTTACTGCTGATTCCTGTGTTATTCCGTACATCTGCATTATAGTGTCAATAACCAGACTGTAATTATCATCTTTCTGCATAATTGTATCCAGATTAACCGTAACTCCCAAATCAGTCATAAACATCTCCCGAAACAGCACCGGTTCATCAATTGCAAACTGTATGTAGTCCATACCGCTGCCCTTGAAGCCCTGGTCCTTAAGGCCCCTTCGGATATAGCTGTTAAAAAGTGCCACACTCTTGTGTCTTACACATTCCAGAACCTCCTCCATACTGTTAAACACAGAAAAAATAGGTCTTGCCGAGCTTCCAAGGTCTGCTCCCAGTCGCCTTGCCGTTATGGCTGAACAGCCTTCCTTTCTTGCAATCTCAAAGGCCGCATCCACTATCTCTTCCCTTGTAAATTTTGCTTTCGGTGGCAAAATCTCACCTCCTGTTCTTTTGAAACGCCTGTTTTAAATCATACGTTTTAAATCATTTGTTTTATATTAGCACATTATGGATATGTTGTCAACTAAAAGAGAGTGTGCATCCTCGCGGAGCGTTTTTATTGTATAGGGACGCAGTTTCCTATACA
>JBJENU010000346.1:0-5122 GCA_051880355.1 Lachnospiraceae bacterium
TTCTGCCTGCAGTGTCAACCATAATAAGATTATAATCAGCAAATCCGTTAAGTGCCCCCTCCAGTTCCGAAGGGTCATAAATCACACTTACAGGACAGTCAATAATTGAAGCATATGTATTGAGTTGCTCCACAGCCGCAATTCTGTATGTATCGGCGGTAATAAAGGCAACCTTGGCCTTTTCTTCAAGCTTGAACTTGGAAGCCAGCTTGGCTATGGTAGTAGTTTTGCCCACACCCGTAGGACCGATAAAAAACACCACCTTAGGCTTGTCGCCAAGCTTAATCGTCTCAGGTTTTCCAAGCTTTAAAATAATCTTCTGGTATACGCCGGCCAGCAGACTGTCAATATTGGATTCCTTCTTTAGGGAGCCTTCAATATCACCTATTATGCTGTTGGCATATTTTTCATCAACCTCATTGTCGATAAGCTTATTATAAATAAGCTGGAGGAACTTGAAGTTATCACTGTGTTCCTCACGGCCTGCCGCCTGTTCTTCTTCCAGAGTCCGCTCAAGCTTTACAGCCATACTTTTTTCTTTCTCCATCTGATTCTTCAGAAGGACATGGAGGCTGTCAAGTTTTTCCTCTATTGCAGTCTGAACCTTTTCATCATCGGCTTCACTGCCGGCTGCCTTTGAAAAACCTGCCGGCTTGTGGATTTCATCCTTTACAAATTCCTTCTCTTCAAGAGCAGCCGTAATCTCCACCTTATCTTTTTTGAAAAGTCTGAAAATTCCCCGCTGCTTTAAAGTTTTTACGTTGAGAACCACTGCGTTGCTTCCCAGTTCTTCCTTTGCCGCAAGAACTGCTTCTGTTTCAGTTGCTCCCGTAAACTTTTTAACTATCATTTATGCTGTCACCATCCCCACTGATTGTAATTCTACGCTGGACTCGACCTCATTGTAGCTTACAACAATCAAATCCTTTACATAGTCTTCGGTAAGTTTCTTAAAATACATTCTCACAATAGGAGAAGTAATTATTATCGGATTCTTGCCCATATCTTCAAGCTTTTTAAGTTCAGCCTGAAGCGACGCAACTATTTTACGTGTTCTTTCAGGGTCAAGAGTAAGATAAGCTCCCTGTTCAGTCTGTTTGACAGAATTCATAATTTCCTGCTCTACTGCCGGGTCAAGTGTTATAACCTGTGTAACCTCTCCCGGTGGAAAATACTTGCTTGAAATAACACGCTTGAGTCCCTGCCTTACATACTCTGTAAGAATATCTGTATCCCTTGTGACAGTTGCATGGTCTGCCAGAGTCTCAAGTATTGATACAAGGTCTCTTATTGAAATACCTTCCCTGAGAAGGTTCTGGAGCACCTTCTGCACTTCGCCGATGCCCATAAGCTTAGGGATAAGCTCATCTATAAGTGTTGCATTGTTCTCTTTTACGTTATTAATAAGATTCTGCACATCCTGACGTGTAAGAAGCTCGGCAATATACTGTCTGACTATCTCCGTAAGATGTGTAGCTATAATTGAAGGCGGGTCTACTACGGTATAGCCATAAGACTCCGCACGTTCTCTCTGACTTTCTGTAATCCAGATGGCCGGCAGGTGGAAGGAAGGCTCAAAAGTAGGAATACCTGTAATTTCTTCCTCTACATACCCCGGATTCATTGCCATATAATGGTCAAATAAAATCTCACCGTCGCTAACCTGAATGCCCTTAATCTTAATTATGTACTGATTAGGATTAAGCTGGATATTATCCCTCAGTCGGATAATAGGCACCACCGCACCAAGCTCAAGGGCAATCTGCCTACGAATCATAACAACTCGGTCGAGAAGGTCGCCGCCCTGATTAACATCTGCAAGGGGAATAATTCCATAACCAAATTCAAGTTCAATAGGGTCCACATTAAGGAGTGATACAACATTCTCCGGCTTGCGGATTTCCTGGGCCTCTTCTTGTGCTTCCCTTGCCTCATCTTCAATCTCTGTCTCAGCCTTTTTGGTGTCAACCCTGCGGCTTATAATAATAAGCGCAATACCAATAGGCACGAAAATTATTGTCGGAAGGGGTGTTGCAATACCAAGAAACATCATTGCCACACCTACCATCAAAAGCACGTTGCCCATTGAAAACAGCTCGCCAAAAATGGATTCACTGAGTCCTTCCTCGCTGGAAGCCTTAGTTACAATGATACCTGTTGAAAGTGATATCAAAAGGGATGGAATCTGTGAAACAAGTCCATCACCTATGGTCAGGATAACATACTTGTTGAAGGCATCCATTATCTCAAGGCCCTGATTGAGCACTCCCATTGCGACGCCACCTACAATGTTAATTACCGTAATAATAAGACCGGCAGTGGCATCACCCTTTACATACTTGGTAGCACCATCCATGGAACCAAAGAAGGCTGATTCCTGCTGAAGCTTTTTACGTCTCAGTGCCGCTTCCTTATCTGTTATGGCACCTGTATTTAAATCCGCGTCTATAGCCATCTGTTTACCCGGCATGGCATCCAGTGTAAAACGCGCCGTTACTTCTGAAACTCGTTCAGAACCCTTGTTGATTACAATGAACTGAACCAGCACCAGAACAATGAATATGATAATACCGATTATCATGTCACCGCCGCCTACAAATTCACCAAAGGTGGTTACAACCTTTCCGGGGTCGCCTGTCTTTAAGATAAGCTTGGTAGACGAAACGTTAAGGGATATTCTGAAAATTGTGGTGAAAAGAAGCAGTGTCGGAAATGAAGACATATCCAACACTTCCTTTGCAAACAGCGAATTAAAAAGAATAACCAGTGCTATTCCGATATTAAAAGCAAGCAATACATCAAGGACCGAAGACGGTATTGAAATAATCAAAAAAACTACAGCTGCAAGTATGTATATACCCAGACCTAAATCTGCTTTTTTCATTTCCCGTCTCCTTTCCCAAAACTATATCAAAAGCTACTTATTTTTCAAAGAAAATACAAAAGCCAGTACCTCAGCAACAGCCTGATACAGTTCAGGCGGAATTTCCGCGCCCACATCTATATTGTTATATAAAACTCGTGCAAGTGGTTTATTCTCCACTATGGCAATGTCATATTCTTTTGCTTTTTCCTTGATCTGCTGTGCCAGATAATCAGCACCCTTGGCAATTACAACAGGTGCCTTGCCTGCATTGGGCTCATATTTTAAGGCCACAGCAAAATGTGTAGGGTTGGTAATTACCACGTCAGCCTCAGGCAAAGCCTGCATCATCCTCCGCCTTGAGGCCTCCTGCATCTTACGTCTGATCTGACCTTTAACCTGAGGGTCACCCTCGGTATTCTTAAATTCTTCTTTGATTTCCTGTTTGGTCATCATCATATCGCTCTTAAACTTGCGTTTCTGGAATATTAAATCCGCAAAACCCACTATAAGAAAAATTGCGCTAATCTGAATTCCCAAATCTATAACTATTCCCCCAACAGTTGAAACAACATCCATGAGGGTTCTGTCATACATCTCAAAAAGCAGAAACATCTGCTTGGAAATGGTCTGATATACCACAATGCCAATAATTATAAACATTGCAATATTTTTAATAAGCTCCATAAGCTGTCTGGTAGAAAAAATTCTTTTAAAACCTGAAATAGGGCTTATTTTGCTGAATTTAGGCTGCAGAGGCTTGGCAGTAACCTTCCACTTCTGCTGGAAAACATTGGAAACAACTGATACTGCCACCGATATAATAAGAACCGGCAGAAGCATCCACAATATATCCTTCAATACGGCTCCCAGAACTGCTGATGTCATGCTTCCTGTCATTCCGTACTGACCGTTGGACGGCACCTTTTCAAACAATCCGTAAAATTCCGAAAAGGCGTCAAGCATATTATTTCCCAGTGCACCTACATATACCTTACACAGCAAAAACAGTGCAAACAATGATACTGCCGTAACCAAATCCTTACTTTTGGCAGTCTGACCGTCCTTACGGGCATCCTCCAGTTTTTTGGCTGTAGGCTCTTCAGTTTTTTCTCCGCCGGGTCCATCCTTGGCAAAGAACTGCAAATCATAATATTCAAAAAGCACTTTAAGTCATGCCTCCAATTATCATAGAAACCATATGTTTTATCTCACCATTAATATAATTGGTGACAGACGGAAACATATACATAATTACCATAAGCACCGCAAGTCCACCGATGATTCTTAACTGTACACCGATTACAAACATATTCATCTGCGGTGCAATTCTTGCCAGAATACCAAGTATACAGTTGGTAAGCAGCGCCGCAGCAAAAATAGGCAGTGCAATTCTAAAACCTATTATCATATAGTCTGCCATAAACTGCAGCACTGTGTCATATAATGTGGCATTAAACGTAACTTCTCCCAGTGGCACTACCGTAAATGTTTCAACAATCGCCCTTACAAGGTATTGGTACAGACCTGTAACGACAAGACTTAACATTAATATGTAATAATAGAAGTTACCCATAATACCCACCTGATTCCTCGTCTGTGGGTCGTAGATAGTAGCCATGGCCAAACCCATATCCATATCAATAATCTTTCCTGCAAACTGTACAATCTGCACCACCATTGATGCAACAAAGCCAAGCATAAGTCCTACAATGACTTCCTTTACCACAAGTGTAGTATATTCCACTATGTTGTTGTATTCAAAGCTCACCTCTCCCAGCATTGGATAAACCAGCAGTGACAGGCAGAACGCAAATCCGATTTTAACACGCTGTGGAGTGTTGGCTGTATTAAAAAAAGGAGCAGCATACACAAATGTTGCAATCCGCATAAGAATCAGAAGAAATATTTCAAATTGTTCCAAGGCAATTGAAAAATCAATCATCCCATGCTCCTTTCCATCATTTCACATATATCGAAAAATTACCCCACAGTTCTCCCATATATCCTACAATAGTATTAAGTATCCAGTTTCCTATAAGCATAAGCATTATAAAAATAGCCAGCAGCTTAGGCACAAACGTAAGTGTCTGTTCCTGAATTGAAGTGAGAGTCTGAAATAAGCTGATAATAAGACCAATAATCATGGATACAAGCAAAAGCGGCAACGCAGTCTGTATGATTGTCCACAATGTCTCCCTTGCAATACTTATAATATCTGCTTCAGTCACAAACTCACTTCCCTTCCGTCAATAATTC
>JBJENU010000347.1:0-5084 GCA_051880355.1 Lachnospiraceae bacterium
ATTTGGCAGCCAGTGCGTTGTGGTTGCCATTGATGCCAAGAGACGTGAAGATGGCAGCGGATGGAATATTTACAAAAACGGCGGACGTGTGGATATGCATATGGATGCCGTGGAGTGGGCAATGAAGGCCTGTGAGCTTGGAGCAGGGGAAATACTTCTTACAAGTATGGACTGCGACGGAACTAAGGCAGGATATGATATTGAACTGACAAGGACAATTGCTGAAAATGTATCTGTTCCTGTAATTGCTTCAGGCGGCGCCGGCAATATGGAACATTTTTATGATGCGTTTACAGCAGGAAAGGCAGATGCCGCACTGGCTGCTTCACTTTTTCACTTCAGGGAGATGGAGATTTCTGATTTGAAAAATTATCTTGCAGAAAGAGGAATTTCAGTTAGAAGGTAGGTAAGATTATGGCAGCGATTAGTAATGACTGGCTGGAACCGTTAAAGCCTGAATTTAGTAAGCCATATTACAAGGAATTGTATAAAAAAGTCCTTTATGAATATAATCATCATCAGGTGTTTCCGCCGGCTGACGATATATTCAATGCCTTTGAGTTCACACCTTTAAGTGAAGTTAAGGTTGTAATTCTGGGACAGGACCCGTATCATAATGTGGGACAGGCACATGGTCTGTGCTTTTCAGTAAAGCCTGATGTGGAGATACCACCTTCCCTTGTTAACATTTACAAGGAATTGCAGGATGACTGCGGATGTTATATCCCTAATAACGGGTTTCTGACCAAGTGGGCAAAACAGGGGGTTTTAATGCTTAACACAGTTCTTACGGTAAGGGCACATGAGGCTAATTCCCACAGGGGAATAGGCTGGGAGGAATTTACTGATGCGGCAATACGCATACTTAACCGGCAGGACAGACCTATTGTGTTCATATTGTGGGGTTCACCTGCCCAGAAGAAAAAGGCCATGCTTAACAATCCTAAGCATCTGATTCTTATGGCACCACACCCAAGTCCACTTTCCGCTTACAGAGGATTTTTCGGAAGCAAGCCATTTAGTAAAACCAATGAATTTTTAACAGCTAATAATTTGGAGCCAATAGACTGGCAGATTGAGAATGTATGAGTAAAACAATTATTGTAAATAATATAAAGGCTGATAAGCAGTCTGCACTTGAAAAATTATGCAAAGACCGGCAGGTCAGAATAAAAAAAGTACCTTATAATTTTTTGGGGCAGCCTGTAGGATTTCTTGCCCAGATTCCCGGAATGAAAAAAACGGGAGGTGTGTACAAGGGTTCGGCAATAGATGAGGAAGTTATGGTTTTTGCTGACTTCGATGATAAAGAACTGGATGATTTTCTTGACGGCTACAGACAGACCGGTATGGAAAACGTGCAGTTAAAAGCGGTTGTTACGCCGTCCAATATGAAATGGACTTTTGTGGAACTGTATAATGAACTTGTCCGGGAACGGAATGCGTATATGGCGGCACAGGCTGCTGTGGAGAACACAATTTAGGACTGTTTAATGCAGTCCTTTTTAAAATTCAATTCCTAAGTATGTTTTTGTGGAGGGAATATTGCCATGGACAGGATTATTTTTCATGTTGATGTAAATTCAGCTTTTTTAAGCTGGGAAGCAGTTTACAGACTTAGAGTTTTGAAACAGGAAAATGACATAAGAAAAGAAATTGCCGTAATAGGCGGAGATAAGGAAAAACGGCACGGAATTGTTCTTGCCAAGTCTGACAGTGCAAAAAGCTACGGTGTTGTCACCGGTGAGCCATTGATAAAGGCAGCGTCTAAATGTCCAAAGCTTAATGTTTATCAGCCAAGGTTTGACTGGTATGTGGAGTGCTCTAACAGGCTTATGAATTATCTGGGGAATAAAAGTGCAGGTCTTGAGCAGTTTTCAATTGATGAAGCGTGGTGTGATATGACCGGGATGTTTTCAAATTCTTCTGAAGCAGTTGAATATGCAAAAGCTATGGCATCATATATTAGAGAAGAACTTGGATTTACCGTTAATATAGGAATTTCTGAAAATAAGCTTTTAGCTAAAATGGCAAGTGGACTAAAAAAGCCTGATATGGTACACACTCTTTTCAGGGAAGAACTGCCTGATAAAATGTGGAAACTTAAGTGCTCTAAGCTGATGTATGTTGGAAAAGCTACAACGGACAGACTTTCAATGCTGGGAATAAGGACCATAGGTGAGCTGGCCAAAATGGATGTGAACATTCTGGAAGCACATTTTAAGAAGCATGGAAGAATGATTTGGGAGTATGCCAACGGAATTGATAATTCACCGATTGAGACAAAGAAACAGGAAGGTAAAAGCTATGGCAATGAGATGACCGTTCCCTTTGATGTTACAGGATACGATACGGCAAAACATATTATAATGTCACTGGCTGAAACACTGTGTGCCAGACTAAGAAAGATAGGAGTTAAAGCAACTTCACTGGCTGTATCCTATACAGATGGGGATTTTAACCGTAAATCAAGGCAGTGCATCCTTGATAATCCTGCTGACACAGTTAGTATTATTACGGAAAATGCAATGGTACTTTTAAAGGAGATGTGGGATGGCAAAAATCCATTAAGGCTTATTGGTGTCCACGCCGTGAAGATAACTGATACAGATTATCATCAGTACAGCCTTTTTGAGAAACCTGAAGATATAGAGAAACAAAAACGTCTTGATGAAGCCATTGACAGTATAAGGAAAAAATTTGGAGATAATTCAGTTTTCAGGGCTTCTTACATGAACAGTAATATACCCCACATAAGTGAAGGACTCAGCCGTAAGAAAACAGATAAGAGTTAAGGCTGGTGTAAAATTTCTTGATTTTATGCTGACAAAATGATATAATAAACAGGTTAATGGAGAGATTAGAATGAAACGGAATAATAAAAAGCAAATGGCAGAGCTTATTGCTGTCTGTGGTGTTGTTGCTGTTACAATAGTTACGGTTATATGCAGCATTGTCCTGATATGTAAGAATCTTAATGCAGATAAAGAAATTGAAAGCTTAAGTCAGGCTCTTGATAATAAAGAAAGCAGTGAAGAAACAAGGAGCAGTCAGCCACCTACCCAGCAATCTACTCAGGTGGCTTCATCAGAACAGCCATCCGCACCTGCACCGACACAGCCATCCGCACCTGCGCCGACACAGCCATCCACACCTGCGCCGACACAGCCATCCACACCAGGCACTGACAACAGAAATAAAAAAGTATATCTCACCTTTGATGATGGTCCGTCAGCTAATACCGATGTAATTCTTGACACGCTGAAGAAGTATAATGTCAAGGCTACGTTTTTTGTGGCAGTACCAACTGACACTGAGGCGTCAGTTGCCAGATATAAGAGAATCATTGCAGAGGGTCATACCCTTGCAATTCATACATATACACACGATTATAATAAGATTTACGCAAACCTGGATTCTTTTATTGAAGATGTTACCAGAATGAGGAATTTTATTTATGATAATACCGGATATATGCCGCGGTTTTACAGGTTTCCGGGCGGGAGCTCCAACAGCTTTCTCGGTGTGAACGGAAGGGTACAGCTTTCTGCCTGTAAGGAGTGGCTTGCCAATAATAATCTCAGTTATTTTGACTGGAATGTTTCATCAGGAGATGCCAATTCGGGTGCGGTTGAAATTAATTACATTCTTTATAATGTACTGGAGGGACCGTACAGAGTTGGAATTAAGGATACGTCAGTTGTTCTGATGCATGATTCAGAACCTAAAACAACCACTGCCCAGGCTGTGGATACTATTGTCAGCAGGCTTCTGGCAGAGAATTATCAGATATTACCTATTACAGATGATACTGTGCCTGTAAGACACAGATAACTTCAGCATTATTTCAGGAGTATTTTCAATGGAAAAATGTAGGCGTAATTTTACGGTTACATTACTTGTTGGAGAAATACTTGCATTGTTTGCAATTATTGCGAGCATAGCAGGAAGAGGTACGACTGTCGTTCAGGCAGATGCCGCACAGGAGGTAAAAAAGGTTTATCTTACCTTTGACGACGGGCCGTCAGCAAGAACAGATGAAGTTCTTGATATTCTGGCAAAGTATAACGTCAAGGCAACATTTTTTGTGATAGCCGATTTGGATGCTTCCCATAAGCAGCAGGAAAGATACAGAAGAATTGTTAATGAAGGACATACTCTGGCAATCCACTCGTATGTTCATGATTACAATAAAATTTACAAAAATATTGATTCGTTTTCGGAAGATGTTTTGAAAATGAAGAAGTACATATACAATATGACCGGATATGAGGCATTTTTATACAGATTTCCGGGAGGCAGCAGCAATTATATTCTTGGAAAAGGACTTACTGCAGCCCAGTGTATACAGTGGCTGGAAAGCAACAATTTAATTTATTATGATTGGAATGTATCCTCCGGTGATGCTCTTAGCGAACCGATAACGGTACAGGGGATACTTGACAATATATTTAAAGGCAGATACAGCGTAATAGAGCAGGATAATCCGGTTGTGCTTATGCATGATTCATACGGTAAGAAAACTACTGTTGAAGCACTGCCGATTATTATTGAAAAAATATTGGAACTGGGTTATGAGATAGCACCTATAACACGTGAGTCTGTTCCGGTGCATCATAATTTACGTTAATTACATAAGGAGGAACTATGGGATTTTTCAAAGATTTCAAGGCTGATCTTTCACAGGCTGTAAACGATGCTTCCACTGACGATGGAATGATGGTAAACACATTGGATAACATTCCTGTAAATGAAGCGGTTAATGATGTTGCAGCAGTGATTGCAGCGAAGGAAGAAAGGGAGGCAGAGCTTCAGGCTAAGGCCAGGGAAGAGAAGGAGAAGGCAAAAGCTGAGAGGATTGCAAAGGAAAATGCAGAGAAAACGGTAATTATAGATGATGCCGAAAAGGCAGTTATTACAAAGTCACTTGTAATTAAGGGTGATATGACAACAGAAGGTTCAATGGATATTCATGGTGTTGTTGAGGGCAATGTGTTATGTAAAGGAAGCCTTCTGATTACAGGAAAGGTTATTGGCAATATTAAGGCCGCAACTGTTGCAGTTTCGGGTGCAGATGTTGAAGG
>JBJENU010000348.1:0-5053 GCA_051880355.1 Lachnospiraceae bacterium
TCCCCCTCTTGCTTCTTATCCGGAGACTCCAATTCCGGTATAGAATCACTGTCAAATCTATCCTTGTTAAAAATACTCATCTGAAGTCTTTTAATAAGTTCATCGGAAAAGCTTTCAGAAGAATAGAATATACTCCAGTCACTTCTCACTATTACAAGTGAAACTCCTGATGTGGAAGTTATTGTTTCAATTGAGTCGTTCATTTCATCCTGGGTAATCTGGCCTGCTTCGTATTTTTTTACATATTCATCAACGCTCTCATAGTCACTTACCATACCATCCTGTATGGAAGTGCTATAATACTTCTCCGCATAGGTAGAATTCAGAAACAGAATTATACCCACCAGCAACACTGTAAGAACAATTAAAATAATCGTAAATTTAACTCTCAAAGAATGTCTCATAACGCACCTCTTAATAAAAAGGCTGTAAATAAACTAAGCGAAAGCGTTCTTTCGGAGAGTCTATTTACAGCCCTGCTTATACATCAAACTTATATCCCATGCCCCAGATTGTGCGAATTAAATCGCCCTTCTCGCCAAGCTTCTTGCGAAGCTTCTTAACATGGGTATCAATTGTTCTTGCATCTCCAAAATAGTCATAATTCCAGACATTGTTAAGAATATTTTCTCTTGATAATGCAATACCTTTATTTTCAAAAAAGTATGTCAGAAGTTCAAATTCTTTATAGCTTAATTCAACTTCCTTTCCATCAACTCTTACGATATGTGCAGCCTTATCTATTTCTATTCCGGCATAATTAATTATCTCATTGGAATCAATGGAATACGTTCTTCTTACAATAGCATCAACTCTTGCCGTAAGAATTTTGGGACTGAAGGGCTTGGTTATATACTCATCAACACCTAATTCAAAACCTTTTAACTCGTCTCGCTCTTCTGACTTTGCCGTAAGCATTATTATAGGCACCTTGGAATTCTTGCGAATCTCTCTGCACACATCCCAGCCATCCATCTTTGGCATCATAACATCCAATAATATAAGCGAAATATCTTTGTCTGCATAAAATATATCAATGGCTTCCTCACCATCACATGCTTCCAGAACAATATAATCCTTCTTTACAAGGAAATCTTTAACTAATTTCCTCATTCTGGTCTCGTCATCAACCACAAGAATCTTGATTTTCTCCATAAAAAATCCTCCCTGCATCAGCTTATGCAACTATGATAAACCAAAAATATGTCGTAATTGTGAATAATCAGTGTTTAATCTATGTTAATATTATACTTGCTCTCAAGTTCCTTTTGCAGGTCGTTAAGTTTGCGTTCCTTTGATTCAAGCTGATTATTCCACTCTTCGTATTTATCAATCAGTTTATTCTCATAATCAATAATATTAGGGTTGGAACTGCTTAAAGTAATCAAAACCATTGCTATTACGGCAATTACCAGAAATATATTAAGTATCATTGACTTAATAAAACGATCATGATTCCTCTGACTGCTCTTTTCAAGATCCCTTATCCTGTCGCGGTTGTTTCTTTCTGTCTGGCGTTCCTCAAGAGCCTCAACTATCTGCGTCTCTACCGGTATAGGTCTTATTCTGTCATTGGGAATTTCTTTGCTCACATAAAGTACCCGCTGCAGTTCCTTTAGGTAATCCATACCCACCGGAGTCTTGAAGAGCTTTTTTTCTATCATCTTATTGTACAAAACATAAACTTGTGCCGGGTCATTGGTATTGGTCTTGCTTGACACATATTTGATTGCATTAATCTCATCTCTGGCAGCCTGAGCCAGTTCCTGTGTGGCAAAAGTATAACCGCCGACAGTGTATTTACCATTTTTGTTAGCTGTTTCCATAGAAAAACCTCAGTTAAAGTTATTCGTTATAGCTGTCCAAGTCAGCATCTTCATCCATATCATGGTCATCTACCATAAATTCCCTGTTGGTTACTCTCTTGGCAATTCTCTGCTTCTCCACCAGGTCAGACAATTGTTTCTTAATCTCATCAACATTCTTAATATTGGCAATATCAAAGTCCTTCATTGTCTTGTCTCCTGAACAGCAATGAATTGTTCCTATTTTAAAAATTCTCTGCCACCATTTCTTTTTAAGACTGATGTCCATAATTCTGTAAAGTCTCACTTCATCTTCGGTCTGGTTAAGGAAACCTCTCTTGATATAAAGGATTTCTTCACTGCATGAATATATTGTAAAAGTCCAAGGCAAACCGAAAAATATTCTCTTGCGTTCTCTCCATAAAATTCCTTCAGGTAATTCTTTCATAATATCAGACCTCTTTTCTGTAGATTTATTAAATTATATCATTTATAACCATTATTAGCAAGACGAATTTAGTCAAAAAAATCCCTGCCATACAAAAGTAAAGCAGGGATTCTTTGATTATTTTATGTTATTCTACCAGGCTCTTAATTTTTCCGTTTTCAACATACCATGTGTGATTGTTATAGTCAACATTGCCCTTAAATTCCATATCAAGTCTGCCCTGGTTAATATACCAGTAAGCATCTGAGTAGTAGTAAATTCCCGTGTAGGTTGAAACGATTCTGCCATTAATAATGTACCAGAAATCAGTTCCATCAGAGCGCAGACCTGTAAATCCAAGGTCTAACTTACCGTTTTTGACAAGCCAGTCGCCACCATCATTAGATACTTTACCTGAATATGTAAGATCAAGTTCACCGTTATTTACATACCACCATGAGCCGCCATTCAGAATAAGGCCTGTGTAATCCGGATAGTATTTACCATTTACTACGCAGAGCCACTTTCCATCCTGAAGTGCAAGTCCTTTAAAGGTAACATCAATTTTACCTGTAACTACATACCACTTGCCATTTTCATTCTCGTAAAAACCTGTGTAGTCTTTTTCCACTCTGCCTTCATTCACATACCACCAAGCATCGGCATTTTGTACAAGACCTGTTTTTGTTGTATCAATTTCATCATTTACATAGTAGTAAAACTCGCCATCATCTGCACTGTAGATACCATTTTTTGCAATCTTAAGTGCTGCAACAGCATCTTCGATGGCTTTTGCCATAGCGTCAACTTCCGCCTGCTGGCTTGCCTTCTTGTCCCTTACAACTGCTTCAATTGCAGCATTAAGAGCTTTTACCGTAGCTTCTGTATAGATACTTAAGTCCTCCGGCACTGTTTCAAGGGCTGCATCGACAGCTGTATAATCTGCGTCAGCCTCTCCAACCTCACTGCCAGCCTCAACGCCGTCAATCAAGAGTTTTACATCTGTAAATGTGACATCAGCTGCTCTCGTAGCAAACATACCAACATATACATATTCAGAATCAACAGCTGTAAGCTGGAAGTCAAATCCTCCTGAAACTGTCGGTGCATCGCCAAATGTACATGCATATCCGTCTGTATTACTCTCAATCTTCACAGCATATGTCTTACCTGCTTCTACCGCACTTGCAACTGTTGTTCCCTGAGTAAGGGTACCACTCTTTCTTGCAAAACAGCTCCATGCGCTGCCTGCCTTAGTAAGCTTAAGAGGTGCAGCCGCAACGTAGTCACCCATAGTTGTATTGATGTATTCATCAATATACATATCGTCTCTTGCAATAAGACCAAATGAAACCTGGTCGTTAGATGTAAAGCTGTTTACAGTAACATTTGCACTGAATACAAAATTGCTTCCCACAGGAACTTTGTAATAATACATAGCAAATGCGTCTGTAGATGAAGATATTTTACCTTTATTGCCACTTGCTACAATATGATATGAACCACTTTCTGCATCATATGAAAAACTCTGGTAACTGGTAGATATTGCCGAAGCACCGCCAATATCTCCGAAAGCTGTCGGACTCCATATGCCGGCTTTTTCCCATATTTCACTGTCCTTTGTGACTCCGTTATATTCTTTTTCAACATAATTTGGATTCTGAACCAAATCATTTTCTTTAGTAGGTGCAGATGCATCAAGCACATGTTCAGCAACACCTTCAATTGCAAGTTCTTTGAGCTGACGTGTGATGTAATAAGCGTTGTTCTTAGCACCATAAATATTTGTGTGTGTATTATCTACACTGCCTTCCTTTGATGATGTCCATGCATGAAGATAAACAGTGTTTTCCGGACCCAGTTCAGTATAAAGTTCCTTGGTGTAAGCTGTCATATCAATTACAGGAACGTTAACTGTTTTTCCCAAATCTCTGATTGCCTGGGCATAGTCACCACCTGCATATGTGCCGGAATCACTTGTAATATGAAGATCATTGTCTGACCATTCTCCGGTCTTAGTTCTTCTTACAATAGGTGTACAAAGAACAACTGTTACACCTTTTTCTCTGGCCGGCACAATATAGTTTTCATAAAGACAATTTGCAAAAGAACCGGCAGTTGTGTAATCTCCATTTGGATTAGTATATCTGTCAGCCTCTGCCTTTTCGTCATTGTGACCAAACCCTACAAGCAAAACATCACCGGATGACATCCCTGCAAGTAAAGTACTATACTGGGCCTCCTTTGTAAAACTCAGAGAGCTTCTGCCTGAAAGAGCAAGATTGTTAATTGTTACAGATGAATCAAGATATGTTGCAAGCTGAGTACCCCAGCCATATCTTGGATAATAGTAGTTGTCTGAAAAGCCGCAAACGGTTGAATCACCGACAACCCATACTGTTGTTGTCGCAGCAGCTTTTGCCTCGTACATTGGAATATTAGCAAATATTCCCACAACCATAAGCGCACTTAAGACAACGCATAGTAATTTTTTTACACTCTTTGCCATAATGTAAAACTCCTCCTAAAAAATAAAGATAGTGCTTCTAACACTACCTTTATTTTAAAGTATGACATTAAGTCAGAGTCAAGACTTATTTTGATTTAATTTTATTCCCAGGAAGGCTAATATAAGCATTCCCACTGCATTAACTGACAGAAGTATAATTCCTCCGGTCATACCGGCAAAATCAGCAACTATACCCACTATCTGCGGTGTCACAATTCCTCCCAGGGCAGACAGTGCCAGAAACATTGACATCCCTGTGTTGGAGCCTTTAACGATATGCCCCACACTTGATATGCTTGTAGGGTATATTCC
>JBJENU010000349.1:0-5045 GCA_051880355.1 Lachnospiraceae bacterium
CAGATTCAACCGGAACATACACCATTGTGAATGGTAAGGTTGTAGAGTAAAACAGTGTGCTTCTTTTTATTATGACTGCATTTGTTCGTTACAGATAGATATAATGTTGTTTTGTTCTTGTTGTTTTATTTTTTGGGGCTTTTTGCACCTTGCATTATTGACAATACTTCTTTGAGTGTAGTATATTTGTTTTATGGGGTGCTCGGCTGACTTTCGCTGATATTTGCGGCAAAAGTGAATTGAGACGAAAACCGAATCACAACAAGAAAGAAGGAATGAAAGTATGAAAGCAAAAAAATTTTTGGCAATGCTATTATCTTTGGCAATGATACTGGGTTCATTTACGGGAACAGCTTCTGCGTCAACGGATGACGGCAGCACTTATACCAACGGAGCGGCGGTAGTTTTTAGTGACTCTATTTATACCGCAACAAGAACGGATTTAAGAGACGAATCCATTTATTACCTTATGATTACCCGTTTTTATGACGGTGATTCAAGCAATAATGTTCACTGCTGGGATGACTCTCAGGCAGGAAATCCTGATTCTGACCCGGCATGGCGGGGCGACTTTAAGGGACTTATAGAAAAGCTTGATTATATCAAGGCGCTTGGCTTTACTGCGGTGCAGCTTACTCCTGTTGCCCAGAATGCCTCAGGCTATGATTATCACGGCTATCACCCGATTAATCTCAAAAGAATAGACCCGAGATTTGAATCTGAGGGATACACCTATCAGGATCTTATCGAAGCCTGCCACGCAAGAGAATTAAAGGTCATCCAGGAGGTTAATTTCAACAGCACCTCCAATTTCGGTGAGGAATTTTTGTGCCACCTTTTTGACGTAGATTATGAAGCGGACCTTAGTAAGCCGGAAGAATCGCTTATTCCTACCAAATTGCTCCTTGATACATACGGGCTGGGCAGTGCTAAGGATTACTGGGCACAGCCGGGTGGTGCTCAATATCAGCAGAGACTGAACCTTATGAAAAATACAGAGTATTCCAGTGACAACGGTAACTCAACAGGCATACTTCCTGATGCAAAAGACTATGATATAGGCAAGCTTTCATCTTCAGATGTGTTTAACCCTAATAACTATTATCACAGCGGATACTTCCAGTCTTTGAATTGGGATTATTGGACCTGTAAGTTTTGTCAGATAGCCGGAGACTGCGTGGATATAAACACTGAAAATCCCGCTGTGGCAGAATATCTTGTAGAGACTTGCAAAATGTATGTGGATATGGGCGTAGATGCTCTTGTTATAGTGAATGCACGTCATATAGACCGCCTCACTCTTAATATACAATTCATAGACCAGATAAAAGACCTTTTTAGAGCAAAGGGAAAGGAACCGGCAGTATTTTTAGATGTAGTTACAAGATATCCGGATGTATGGTACAGAGGAGAAGCAACAGAGTCAACACCATATTATACATGGAAAGAGAGTAATGATAAGTGGGCTGACCAATGGAGCTGGGGAACTTCCGCAGAAGATGTCAATAACAATATGAACCTTGTGTTCGACCATACAATTGAAGAAATTGATATAAGTGATGAGCCTACAAGCGACAATGCCATGCTTGACGGCATTACATACCACGAGCCGGATTACAGTATGGCAGGCGCAAACGTTAATGATTTTACCATGCATCATAACTTTGGCAGTGCATCAACAGCATTTAGTATTTCATCGGCAGGCGACAAGTATTTTAACGATTCTACATGGAATATCACGTTTGTGGATTCTTATGAATATTCACCAGAATCCCCTGATGAAAGATGTGTATTTTCCGGCGGAACGACTACGTGGGCGGAAAATCTGTGTCTTATGTTTACCTTCCGAGGTATTCCGAGAGTTATGGCCGGCACAGAGGTTGAATTCCAGAAGGGAGAGATGATAAACGTTGGACCAAACGCGCCCCTGTCCGAAACAGGTCATGCTTACTATGGTGATAATATTGAGGGCGAAGTAATCACAGGCGATTTTTCCAATTATACGGCAAGCGGTACTGTGGCTGCAACACTTGACTCAACACTTGCAAAGCACATACAAAAGCTCAATGCAATCCGCAGGGCTGTTCCGGCTTTAAGAAAAGGTCAGTATACAACTTCAGGCGATTATGTATCGGGTGATATGGCATTTATCAGGCGTTACACCAATGCTGACGAAGGCGTAGACAGCCTTGCACTTGTGACAATATCAGGTGCGGCAGAGTTTAAAAATATCCCTAACGGAGAATATGCAGATGCCGTAACAGGTGAGGTAAAGTATGTAACTGACGGAACACTTTCAGTTGATGCCCCAGGCAAGGGTGACATGAGAGTATATGTGTGCCAGGCAGAAGGATTTACCGGACTTTCTACCGAATTTGATGTTCCGACTTATACGTTGAGTTTTGACGGAAACGGAGCGGAGGGTACTACGGACAGTGTAAAATCAAATGCCTCAGGCTATGTTACTCTTCCTGAGTCTACATTTATTGCTCCGGCAGGCAAGGTATTAAAGGCATGGGAAGTTGACGGCACCCAATATAAGGCAGGCTCATCAGTAAAAATCACAAGTGATACAACGGCGAAGGCTGTATGGAAGAATATTGATTATTACGGACTGAGTCTTGGAGATACTGCGGTGTCCGAGTTAAATAAAGATAATATTCTGGGGGACGGTACGGCAAGCTATAACCCTGATACATTTACCCTTACCCTGAACGGATACAGGAATAGAGCTATCACAACAAATCTTAATACCCTTAATATTGCCCTGGCTGAAAACAGTGAAAATACCATCACAGCTACTGCCTACGGTATATGCTCAAATGGCGGAGACGTTACCATAAGCGGTAATGCAAGTCTTGTAATTTCAGCAGGTGCCATTGCAGTTTTTGCAAATAACGTAACCATTTCGGGTGGTACAATAGCTGCAATGGGCAAGAAAATGGGCATCTCTGCCAAAGACGGCAACATTAGTATTGCAGGCGGAATTTTGAATGTGTCGGGCGAAAAGGAGACGGCACTTAATGCAGGCGGAAGCATCAGTATTTCCGATGCTCATGTTACGGCAGTATCATACAGAGGTACGGCTTTGTCAAAAGCTCCTGTGCTGGATGGCTTTACAGGAGTGTATAAGAAAGTAGCAGGTGAATATGCCGACGGCAGTGAAGCTGTAGAATATGTAAGCGGTGACAATGAACTTTACAAATATTTCAAGGTTAATCCTTACTATACTGCAAGCTTTATGTCGAAAGATGGAAATGATGCGTTATACAGCTTAGAGACTGAGTCAGGCGTCATTGTACTTCCGGATTTTTCTGCTATCGGAGATGAAGAAGGCTTATATGCATATTGGCGTAGCAGCGGAAAGTATTATCAGCCCGGGGCGAAGCTTGCCATAGGTGCAGATACAGAATTTGTACCTGTAGCGGAATCGTCTGGCGACACCCAGAGTGAAGACGGTATAATTTACTGCAAAAATGAAGCCGGCTGGTCTACAGTCAATGCATATTACTGGGGAGATGGAGTTCGTCCGGTTAGTTGGCCGGGAACGACAATGGAAAATATAGAAGGCACTGACATCTGGAAGATAGCAGATATTCCGTCAGGCTGTACGTATATTATTTTCAATAACGGCTCAGGAACGCAGACATCTGACGGTGTTATTCCTACGGACGGAAACAATATCTGTTCAAACTCAACAATGGAATGGTCAGAATATTCACCGGGCATTACGGCAGAAGATACATCAGGCATAAACATAGTATCATTTAGTGCCGGTGCCGGTATTGGCTATATGAATGAACTGTTAAACGAAGGCGGAGAATTTAAGCTTCCTGATTGCGCTATGCTTCGTCCTGAAAACAGTGAATTTGTATCATGGAATGTTGCCAGAACAGAGTATCAGCCGGGTGATACAGTAACGATTTCCGAGGATACCGTTATTGTTGCCATGTGGAATGTTGCACCGGAGGCAGAAAAGAAGAACGGACTTGCATATGACAGCATGGACGGTAAGTGGTACTATTATACGGATGGTATGGTAGATACTGAAAAGACAGGCCTTGTAAAGGGAACAGACAGTGTATTCTGGTACGTAAAGAATGGTATTATAGACACATCATATACTGGATTTGTGACCAATGGAGCAGGTACATGGTACGTGGCAGGCGGCAAGCTGGACACAACATTCACAGGTCTTGGAAAAGACGGGGATGAATGGGTAGCTGTATTCAACGGTAAGACATATCCTGAATATACCGGACTTGTGCAGAACGCAGGCTACTTCTGGTATGTAAATAATGGCACCTTGGACACTACATACACAGGCTTCTACGAGAATGAAAACGGTAAGTGGTATGTGGCAAACGGCAAGGTAGACACAAGCTTTAAAGGTCTTGGAAAAGAAGACGATAAGTGGATTGTAGTACTTAACGGAAAGCACAGTTCAACATACACGGGACTTATCCAAAATGGTGGTTCATTCTGGTATGTTAAGGACGGAGTTCTTGATACAACATTTAGCGGAATAGTTGAGACAGGCGGAAGCAAGTGGCTTGTGGCGACGGGTAAGCTTTGCAGTGATTACAGCGGAACATATACAGATTCAACCGGAACATACACCATTGTGAATGGTAAGGTTGTAGAGTAAAATAGAGATTGCGGTTTTCAGAGTACTTTGGAAACCGCAATTTTTGTTATTTAAGACATTGTGTCGCAAGTTTATCTTGCTTTTTTTCGTGTATGTATTATAATTGTAGAATAAGGCTTTATTTCTTCTATGGAATGAAACATTCACATAGAAGAATGAAATATACAAGGAGAAAAAACAATGAAAAAGAAATGGTTCGGTCGGTTACTCACCATCATTATGGTTATGGCGCTGTTTTCAGGCTGCGGCGCAAACAGTAGCGCAAAAGAAGATGCGGATACAATCACAGTGTATCTGTGGACTAATGCAATGTACGAAAAATATGCACCTTACATCCAGTCTCAGCTTCCGGATGTGAATATCCAGTTTGTGGTGGGCAACAATGATCTTGATTTCT
>JBJENU010000350.1:0-5036 GCA_051880355.1 Lachnospiraceae bacterium
CCTTTTAAAGCCAACAGAAGGCACACTGTGGGTCAACGGCCTTGACACATCAGACAGCGATAACACGCTGGAGGTGCGCCGCAGTGCCGGAATGGTATTCCAGAATCCGGACAACCAGATAATTGCCACAGTTGTTGAAGAGGAAGTGGCATTCGGACCTGAGAATCTGGGCGTGCCTACCCAAGATATCTGGAAGCGTGTTGAGAACGCGTTAAAGGCCGTAGGAATGACCGAATACTCCAAACTGAACCCTAACAAGCTGTCGGGAGGTCAGAAGCAGAGAATCGCCATTGCAGGCATTGTAGCCATGAAGCCTAAGTGCATTGTTTTAGACGAGCCTACGGCAATGCTTGACCCGTCGGGGCGCAGGGAGGTAATCCGTACACTTCATGAGCTCAACAAGAAGGAAGGCGTGACCATCATATTAATCACCCACTATATGGATGAAGTAATAGGAGCAGGCAAGGTATTCGTCATGGATGGAGGCAAGGTGGTAATGCAGGGCACTCCAAGGCAGATTTTTTCCCAGGTTGACAGGATGAAGTCATACAAGCTTGACGTGCCGCAGGTTACGGAACTTGCATGGCTTTTAAGAAAAAAAGGCATTATACTGCCTGATACAATCCTTACCGATGAGGAACTCATTACCGCCATGAAAAAAGGCGGATACATTTAGGAGGTTGCCATGTCCATAATTGCCAACAAAATTTCATACATCTACGACTATGGCTCAGGCAACGAAAAAAAAGCGCTGGATAACGTAAGCTTTGCCATAGAGGAAGGAGAGTTCATAGGACTTATCGGCCACACCGGCTCCGGCAAGTCCACCCTCATACAGCATTTAAACGGCCTTGTAAAAGCCACTGAAGGCTCCATTTACTTCAACGGAAAAGACATCTATGACCCTGATTTTTCCATGAAAGAGTTAAGAGCCAAGGTGGGCCTTGTATTCCAGTATCCGGAGCACCAGCTTTTTGAGACAGACATATTTAAGGACGTGTGTTTTGGCCCTAAGAATCTGGGTCTTTCCCAAAAAGAAGTGGAGCTTCGGGCTTTTGAGGCACTTAGAATGGTGGGAATGCCTGAAGAACTTTTTTACCAGTCACCCTTTGATTTGTCAGGCGGTCAGAAAAGGCGGGCAGCCATCGCCGGCGTGCTGGCAATGAAGCCGGAGGTTTTAATACTTGATGAGCCCACAGCAGGACTTGACCCTAAGGGCCGTGAGGACATTTTAGGCTGCATTAAAAGCCTTCACGACAAAATGGGAATCACGGTAATCCTTGTGTCACACAGCATGGAAGACATTGCCAGGTATGTTTCCAGAATAATGGTAATGAATCAGGGCAGGCTGGTTTATGATGACAAGCCAAAAGAAGTTTTTGCCCACTATAGGGAGCTTGAGCAAATCGGCCTTGCGGCACCGGCCGTGGTATATACAACCAATGCCCTGAAAAATGCAGGCCTTAACGTTGACACATCGGTACTCACTGTTGAGGAAGCCGCAGAAAGCATAATCAGGCACATCAGAAGATATTAGGAGCATTTTAAATGTTAAGAGATATAACACTTGGCCAGTACTACAACACTAATTCGGTCCTGCACCGTCTGGACCCCCGCGTCAAGCTGGCCGGAACCATGGTTTTTATTATAACACTATTTCTGGGACAGAATCTGTGGCTCTATCTGTGCGCCACGGTCTTTCTGGCCACGGTAATCAAAATATCCAGAGTTCCCTTCAAATTCATGATAAAAGGTCTCAAGGCAGTGGTTTTTCTGCTTATATTCTCAGCCCTTTTCAATCTGTTTTTGACGGACGGGGAGATTCTTGTCAGTTTCTGGATTTTTAAAATAACAAAAGAAGGCGTATTGGCAGCAGGTTTTATGGTGGTAAGACTGTTGTACTTAATCATCGGTTCGTCAATAATGACACTTACAACCACACCTAACCAGCTTACAGACGGCCTCGAAAAGGCTCTTGGATTTCTCAAGGTCATCCATGTGCCTGTTCACGAGATAGCCATGATGATGTCAATCGCCCTGCGTTTCATCCCGATTCTCACCGAGGAGACAGACAAAATCATCAAGGCACAGACGGCCAGAGGCGCTGACTTTGAGACCGGCGGCATTATCAAACGCGCCAAGTCAATGATTCCGATTCTTGTGCCGCTGTTTGTGTCAGCCTTCAGACGTGCCAACGACCTTGCCATGGCAATGGAGGCACGGTGCTACCACGGAGGCGAAGGCAGAACCAAATTAAAGCCTTTAAAATACAAAAAGGCCGACTACATAGCCTACCTGATTTTAATGGCTTATCTGGGCGGTATGATAGCAATCAGAGTGATATTAGGCGGAGGTTTCATCTGATGGCACGAATAATGTTAAAGGTTGCCTATGACGGCACCGGCTACAGCGGCTGGCAAATCCAGCCCAACGCCACAACAATTGAAGGCTGCCTTAACGAGGCACTTTCAAAACTTACAGGCACCGATGTTGAAGTAATCGGCGCAAGCCGCACCGATGCAGGCGTTCATGCCCTTGGCAACATAGCAGTTTTTGATTATGAGGGGACAATCCCTGCCGACAAATTCAAATTTGCCCTGGCACCACTGCTCCCCCCTGACATAGTGGTAGTGGAATCAACTCAGGTTGCACAGGATTTTCACCCAAGAAAATGCAAATCCGGCAAAACCTACTGTTACACCATTGACAACAACCCATTTCCCAATCCATTGAGCCTGCGCTATGCCTGGCATGTAAGACGGACACTGGATTTGGAAAAAATGCGTGAGGCTGCAGCCCATCTTATAGGAGAGCACGATTTTAAAAGCTTCTGCAGCGTCCACACACAGGCACAATCAACAGTGCGCACAATTTTTCACATAGATATCCACAAAGACGCTGACAACTATGTAAAAATCACCGTAACCGGCAACGGCTTTCTATACAACATGGTGCGAATTATTGCAGGAACCCTGTGCCAGGTGGGAACCAGCCTGTGGGAGCCGACACGTGTAAAGGAGGCCCTGGAAGCCACAGACAGAACCCTTGGCGGAATAACCGCACCACCACAGGGACTTAAGCTGGTGGAGGTAGAATTTGGGTCAAAAATTGAATTTTTTTCAAATTAAGCTTGACACACGCGGAACTGTGTTATATAATCTTTAAATGTGACGTGCTATAAGTACGTCCTTAAGTTGCGAAAAAATGCTCTACCAAAGCCCCGGAAAAGCATTTATTCATAGACATAAGTCATTATATTATTATGGAGGATACAACCAATGAAGAGCTTTATGGCTAGCCCATCAACAATTGAGAGAAAATGGTATGTAGTAGACGCTACAGATCTTACATTAGGTCGTCTTGCATCACAGGTTGCAAGTGTATTAAGAGGTAAGAACAAGCCTATTTTTACACCACACATCGACTGTGGTGATTATGTTATCATCGTTAACGCTGACAAGGTTAAGGTTACAGGTAAGAAGCTTGACCAGAAGGTATATTACAATCATTCAGACTACGTAGGTGGTATGAAGGAGACAACATTAAGAGAGCTTATGGCAAAGAAGCCTGAGAAGGTAGTTGAACTTGCCGTTAAGGGTATGCTTCCAAAGGGACCTTTGGGAAGAGAAATGTACAAGAAACTTTTCGTATACGCTGGACCAGAGCACAAGCAGGCTGCTCAGAAGCCAGAAGTATTAACATTCTAATTTAAGGTTATAGGAGGAAATTACAGTGGCTAAATCAAGTAACTCAAAGTTCTACGGAACAGGTAGAAGAAAGAGCAGTATCGCTAGAGTATATTTAGTACCAGGCAAGGGCGAAATCACAATCAACAAGAGATCCCTTGATGAGTATTTTGGCTTAGAGACATTGAAGGTTGTTGTTAAGCAGCCATTAGTTCTCACAGAGACAACAGACAAGTTTGACGTAATCGTATCAGTACACGGTGGTGGTACAACAGGTCAGGCCGGCGCCATCAGACACGGCATCTCAAGAGCCCTTCTTCAGGCAGATTCAGACGAATATCGTCCGGCACTCAAGAAGGCAGGCTTCTTAACAAGAGACCCAAGAATGAAGGAAAGAAAGAAGTACGGCTTAAAGGCTGCGAGAAGAGCACCACAGTTCAGCAAGAGATAATCTTTCGGAAACGAAGATATCAAGAAAAGCCCATTTTACAAGGGTTACAGAAATTGTGGAAAGTTGTCAGATGTGCTGGATTTCAAGTGGTATGCAACACATATGCAACAAGTATGCAACACGAATATCAATGATATGTATAGGACATTTTCAGAGAAATCTGGGAATGTCCTTTTTATTTTGCGCGTTTCTACAAGCGGTGCATTTGCTGGTGAATATTGGATGGGAGTGCTAGCACTCACAGACATATATTCGACGGCAAATATAGCGCGCCAGCGCGACATGAGCAAAATCACAGAGTGATTTGCGAATGGCACCGATTGTTTCTTAAATTCTATTAATTGCATCTACAAGCTCCCTAACATCAAAGTGGGTATATACTTTCTCGGTTAAAGTCATTGCACCGGAGTGCCCCACAATCTTTTTAATTATCGTCTGATTCACACCAGCTTCCGCTAACATGGAAATGCAGGTATGCCTACGGAACGGTCACAAAAGAACAAATGTTTGTAAAAAGTTCTTGCAAATGTTCAGATAAATGAATATAATAGTAGATAGTGTAAGGAGGCGCGATATGGAATATTTAACAACACTAGAGATGTCGGAGAACTGGGGGATATCAGCAAGAAGAATAGCTTTATTGTGCGAACAAGAGCGTATAGAGGGCGCAATTAAGAAGGGAAAAACATGGCTTATTCCGGAATTAGCAGAAAAGCCGGCAGATAAAAGAAAAAATGTAAAGAGAGAGGATGCTTGTTATGTATAACATCAGTAATAGAAGGTATACGGGCAGCAAATATAAGTTACTTGATTGGATAGAAGAATTAGTATTGGAGAAGTGTGAAGGTGAAATTTTTTTTGATGTCTTTGCCGGAACTGGAGTTGTGAGCGCACACATG
>JBJENU010000351.1:0-5036 GCA_051880355.1 Lachnospiraceae bacterium
GTTGATATTGTAATTGGAAACAACCGCAAAAAAGATATAGTAGAAATTTTAAAGCAGTATATGGACCAGCACAAAAAGATTTATAATCTTGTTGAAATTGGTAAAGAAAATGAGTACGAGGATCTTTTTGTAACTGATGTTTCGGAGCATACCAGAGCCTTTATTAAAATTCAGGACGGTTGCAACCAGTTCTGCTCATACTGTATTATTCCGTATGTGCGGGGACGTGTAAGAAGCAGGGAGTTGGAGAGCATTCTTACCGAGATAGGCGTTCTTGTAATGAAGGGCTTCAAGGAATTTGTTCTCACAGGAATTCACTTAAGCTCATATGGCGTGGAGTGGGAAGGAATTTCTTTAATTGATGTAATTGAAGCGGTATCAGGTATTTCGGGCGTCAGAAGGATACGACTTGGTTCTCTTGAACCGGGAATTATAACAAAAGATTTTGTCCGTAGATTAGCTGCAATACCACAGTTCTGTCCACATTTTCATTTGTCCCTTCAAAGCGGTTGCGATGCTACTTTAAAAAGAATGAACCGCCGCTATGATACAGCAGAGTATTACAGCAAGTGTGAGATTATCCGTGAAGTTTTTCCGGATGCTGCACTTACAACAGATGTGATTGTGGGCTTTCCGGGGGAGACCGATGAAGAATTTAAAGATACTGTAAATTTTCTTGACAGGGTCAGCTTTTTTGAAATGCATATTTTCAAGTATTCAAGAAGAAAAGGAACTGCTGCTGACATAATGCCCGGACAGGTAAAGGACGAAGTAAAAAATGTCCGCAGCGATAACCTTCTGGCACTTGATGAAGCAAAATCAGATATGTACAGAAAAAATGCACTGGGAACCATAAATGAAGTTCTCATAGAGGAAATTGTTGATTACAATGGACAAAAATATGCCCAGGGTCACACAAAGACTTATATAAGAACGATTATTCCTATGAGTGAGTTTGAAAATAGTGATTGTACCAATAAGATTGCAAAAGCAGTTCTTAGCAAGCTTACTGACGATGGCAGGGTTATTGCAGAATTGGAGGAAGTATATGCAGACTAATTGTGAAACCTGTTCCAATTATATATATGACGAGGATTTTGAGTATTATGTGTGCGATATGGACCTGGACGAGGACGAAATGGCCAGATTCATAACCTGCACTTTTAAGGATTGTCCTTATTACAGTTACAATGATGAGTACAGGATTGTAAGGAAACAGATGTAAAAATATTAAATTAAGGAGACCAGCTATGAGAAAACAAATTTTAGCAGCAGCGGCAGCAGTTATGATTTGTGGTGTTATGACTGCCTGCGGCAATGAAACAGAAAACACACAGACAAAGGAAGTAACAACAGAAGTAACTACGGTGGCAACTGAAAATCAGACTGAGAGCCAGAGTGCAACCATGAAAGACGGCACAGCCAGAATCACAGGCAAGTGGGGCAGTTATCCACTTTCCGAAGAATCAAAAACAAAGGTAAAAGAAGCTTTGGACGGAAAAGTTTATACTACTGGTGAAACTTTTGATATTGCCAAACTGGGATTAACCGAAGACGAAAGTAAATTCAAGGATAAACTCTATAAGGGCATCCGTTTTGTATTCTACGATAAAGAAGCTGACGGAACAAGTCTCATTTACAACAAGAGAAAAAAGGTAGAGGTGGCAGAAATTAATTTTACTGATGATAATTTCCTTATTGTGATTAATTATTATAGCTAAAATAACAAAAAAATATCTCTTATAATGATTGCATATTACCACATTTTTGTAATTTTTTCAAGTCTTGTATTTATATTTGGTAAGGTGTATTAAGTATATACCCGGGAATAAAAAATAGATTGGAGAAGATTATTTTATGGATAATATGACAGCAAAGATGAGTTGTTTTGTGAGAGCGTATCATTACAAAAATAATGACACATGGATATTTAAGGATGAATTTGCAGAAGCAATGCTGGGAAAAAATGATTATGATGCCATAGCACAAAATCTTACCGCAGGGATAGAATTTTTCTGTCCGGGGTTTGAGGGAACTAAAGAGGAAGCTCTTGCATTTATTGTGGAGCACCAGCTGGCGCCATCTGTTCTTGGAAGAAGTGCTTTTAATGAAAGACATCTTTCTAATGAAATCAGTTTAGGCGCCCGGCAATATATTATATTTGCCGCAGGTTATGACACCTGTGCATTCCGAAGTGGCAATGCACGGGTAAAGATATTTGAATTGGATTTGCCACAGATGATAGAAGACAAAAGTATTCGGGAAAAGGCAATGGGTAAAAGCTCCACCGGCAACAGAATAATGCTTGCATGCAATCTGGAGCAATCTGACTGGAAGAGTCAGCTTGGAATATCCGGATATCAAAAGGATAAGAAAACTTACTGCAGTCTTCTGGGTATCAGCTACTATATGGACAAGGAGTCATTTGGGAAGCTTATTAGTGATGTTTCAGATGTTGTATCAGCCGGGTCGGCAATTTGTTTTGATTATCCTTCAACCTGTGAATCTGAAGAAACGAGAAAAAATGAAAAGCTTGCAGGCAAAGCAGGCGAAGAAATGAAAGCTAAATATACTGCACAGGAGATTCAACACATTCTTTCGGAAGCAGGTTTTCTGGTATATGAGCATATCAATGCAGAGGAAATGACAAACCAATATATGCAGGACTATAATAATGCCACAGGCAAATCCATGTCTGCACCTGTGGGAGTGGAATATGTTCTTGCAGTAAAGAGATAGATTTTGGATGAGAGGCAGAAAATTATGACTATAGAAGAACAATTTAATCTGATTGCAGAGGAGTATGACTGCAATCGCAGAAAATTTATTCCATGTTTTGACGATTATTATGAAAGTACCACCAGGCAGATTATTTCCAATATTGACACACCGGGCCGTGTGCTGGATTTAGGAGCCGGGACAGGATTACTATCATACTATTGGTATAAAGAATGTCCCGCAGCAGAATACATATTGGTTGACATTGCCGATGAAATGTTGGAAATTTCACGGAAAAGATTTGCCGGAATTGATAAGATACAGCATAGGATACTTGACTATACCAGAGAACTTCCGGAAGGGAATTTTGATGTTGTTATGTCTGCATTGTCAATTCATCATCTGGAGGATGTGCAAAAGGAAAAATTGTTCAGACAGATTTATGATAAGCTGCCGTCAGGCGGAATATTGGTCAATTATGACCAGTTCTGTGCAGGTACAGCCAATATGAATAGGTGGTTTGACTCATATTGGGAAAAACAATTGTATGACAGTGGTCTTACCCAACGTGATATTGAATTGTGGAGAGAACGCAGAAAACTAGATAAGGAGTGCAGTGTTGATGCAGAGATTGACATGCTGCGCAGATGCAATTTTTCAGAGGTTAAATGCCTGTATTCTTATCATAAATTTTCTGTGATTATAGCTGTTAAATAAAAAAGAGTCCGCAAGCGGGCGGGAAATTTTCCGTCCGCTTGAGGCTACCAGGGTCTTTTCTTGTCCAGCCAGCCATTTTCCTTCCAATATGATTTTTCGGTCGGGCTGGCACCCCAATTATTAAGCTGCATCATTCGCATCATGTTAAACATAAATTTTGTTTTTATGCCTGCATGAATTCTTTTCTTTTGGATGTTTTTGGCTAATTTCTTAATATCTGAATTTATTTTTGACTTTTTCTTATGGGAAACCTGTTCCCAGTTCATTGCCTGAACAGCCATACCATATTCCTTAATATAAGGAACACCCCAGTAAAACAAAGTAGTTGTAATGTCCTTAGTGGCTGACTTTGCACCTTTTCCGGCTGCCGTAGATATTACCACAGCCTTTTTGGAAAACATACAGGCCCTTGGTTTATGTGACATCCAATATGTAAAAGTAAGGTCAATAAAAGCCTTCATTGATGCGGAGGCATGCATACAGTATGTGGGAGTAGTAAAAATTAATAAATCGGCCTCCTCAACTTTCTGCATAATTCGCTGCTTTTCAGCATAGAAGGGGCACATTCTTTCATTCTCAATGCAACTATAACATCCCAGACAAAAGTGCTGCAAATCTCTTGGAAGGAAAAATTCCTGTATATGACTGTCCGGAAATTGTTCTGCAAGAAGTCTGCCGATATGATAGGAACTTCCCATATGATTCTGACCATGTATTAATGTAATCAGCATTACCTGTCCTCCGTGTTGTGGATAAATTAATTATCTTTCTGGCTGTTCTCATAAATTTTGTTATATAAATCTTCAGATACGTTCTGCAAAAAATTCACATCAGTTATTTTAAATCTATGATGGATTATTTCCTGAATAACGCCTGTTCGCATAAAAAACAATTCTTCCTGACCGACTTCATTAGTTTCGGGAAGAAGGGAGTCAAGCTTTTCAACTGTGACGCCATCCATAAACCATTGGGTAACCTCTGCGTACAGCTTGTTATAGTTTTCTTCCTTTTCCTTCATATTCTTTGAGGAAGAGATGGACATAATTCCTGCAGCTATAAATATTGCAAAAATAATTCCCATTGTTGACAGAATAAGCCCCGACTTCATGGCTGCCGGCAGGACTGTGGTTATATTAAATATCTCAAGCAGCAGAAATATGATACCGGCACCGCCTAAAACGATAAGCAGGTATGAGAAAAAACGCATCTCTTTGGAATCTGTAACTTTAGTTTCTTTTGACATATTAAAAATCCTCTCAATTTGATATTTAATGACATTATACAACATTTTATTGGAAATTGAAAGTAGAATATGATAAAATCAGTGATACGCATATAATAAATAAGGTGAGGATATGAAAGAATATTATGTTAATGAACGCTGTAGCGCTTGTGGTCAGTGCATAAGTGCCTGCAGTGAAAAATGTATTACTATGGACAGCAAAGCACACATCGATACGTCAAAATGCACCGATTGCGGAAGGTGTGAGCAGGTTTGTTCATTATGGGCAATTAAGGTCAGGTATGATGGGTAATTTGGTAAATTAAAAAAAATTAAAAAAAAGTGTTGACAATTCAAAACGAAGATGATATTATAAACA
>JBJENU010000352.1:0-5025 GCA_051880355.1 Lachnospiraceae bacterium
AATAAACATCCGACAGGCTCTGTCAAAAGCTGCCTCTGCACAGATATAATGTGAATTAATCGTATCCTTTACAGTGCGGTTAAGCTCACTGTCACTTATGAGAATAAGCTGATTTCCAAGGATATCAGCCGTTGTCGAGTCGATATTACCCTCTAATATTTTTCTTGTCCTGCTTTCAAATTCTGCCCTGGCAGCACAAAAAGTATTCCACTCGCTGGCCGCATCATTAATACGTTTAGTCTCAATATCGAATTTTTTCTCTTCAAGCAGCAGTGCATGCCCTATTCCAATGCCGCTGCCGCAGCCGACTCCCTGCTTCATATTCTCACTCCCTCCCACTTTGCCGGTATCTTTCGTGGTAAAAAAGGTCTTCCATCTTGATTTTATCAAAATGGAAAACCTTTTTCAACACCATATTAGCTTTGTTTTATTTCTTTTGCTTTAATGGATTTCCTGAACTGCCATCCAAAATCTATAAGATACGCAAACAGCAGTACAAATCCTATGATTCCAACTATTTTTTCAGGTCCGTACTTTACTGCGTTCTCAATGGGCTTGTTAATAATGTAAAAAATAATCAGTCCCAGAAGACCCCAGCCGATTGTGGATTCAAGACACAGAATCCCTTTGTAATTAAACTTCTTGTGGTCATAATTCCACCAAATATTACCAAAAAGCTTCATCATAATCACAGCCACCAGATATTCAAATGCTGTTGCCGAAATCATACACACTATACACAAGAGAAACCAGTTGTCTTTAAGCGGAGAGAACAAAAGTATGGCAGCCAGCGTGCCAAATCCGTATATAACACAGAACGGCAGTTTTGCAAAGCCACGGTTTTCCCAGTATCCCAGTTCTTTCCTGATTACCACACATTCCATGCACCAGCCAAGAAAACTGTATATGAAAAACCACACAAGAAACTGTCCCATTGTCATACCATGAAATTGAAATCCAATCATTTGTACATCTCCTTAAATCACACAAGCTGCTCAATAAGCCTTGAATTCAGAATATCCCGCTTTTGTATCCTTGTACATAATGATGTAAAGCCTTGTGTACATAAACCATGACATAAGTAACATCACCACGCACACCACAATCAAAGTAATCTGCCATCCTGAGCCGATGTTAGGAAATGCAATCAAGGCAAGCAGACTTATATTGACAAACACAGTGCAGACCTTGCCATACCATTTAGCGCCATCCAGCCGCTTATTGCATATTCCATAAATGGTAACGCCCAGTACAAAAGTGGAAAGTTCCTTAATTACCAGTACCGTAACAACCACTATCATATACTTTACCGTAATTGTCAGGGCCACCAGAATGGCCATCTGCATAAGCTTATCAGCAATCGGGTCAAGCAGCCTTCCCAAATCTGTTATCATATTAAATTTTCTTGCGATAAACCCGTCCGCCACATCAGTTGCACTGCAGATAATTATTATAAGTGCAGCCATATAATAGTCATGAGGCTCCTTCGCAGTAAAATATTTATACAGAAAAACAGGCACCAGCATAATTCGGATGTAACTTAAAACATTGGGGATACTCCACAAATCACTTATCTGGAATTTCATTTTTCCTTCTCTTTTTGTATTTACTTTTTCCAATCTGCCGGCCTCCTTTCCTTAAATTTTAAAATCTGTCTTATAACATTCCTTCAAGTGTTACCCTGATAGCCTTAATAAATTCTTCGCTGTCAAGCACAACAGGATTAGGAATAGTTGTGATAAGTGCCAAATCCTTGGTCATCTTGCCGTCTTCAATAGTCTTAATGCAGGCTGCCTCAAGCTTATCGGCAAATTCCATAAGTTCATTATTGCCGTCAAGCTCACCCCTCTTACGAAGAGCTCCTGTCCATGCAAAAATTGTAGCAACTGAGTTAGTGCTTGTCTTCTCACCCTTAAGGTGCTTATAGTAATGTCTCTGAACTGTTCCGTGAGCAGCTTCATACTCATAGTAGCCCTGTGGTGATACAAGAACAGATGTCATCATTGCCAGTGAGCCGAATGCAGTTGCAACCATATCACTCATAACGTCGCCGTCATAGTTCTTGCATGCCCAGATATAGCCACCCTCTGAACGCATTACACGTGCAACGGCATCATCAATCAGAGTATAGAAATATTCAATTCCTGCCTCCTTGAACCTATCAGCATATTCTTTATCATATATATCCTGAAAAATATCCTTAAATGTATGGTCATATTTCTTGGAAATGGTATCCTTGGTGGCAAACCACAAATCTTGTTTAGTGTCAAGAGCGAAGTTGAAACAGCTTCTTGCAAAGCTGCTGATGGAATCCTCAAGATTATGCATACCCTGAATAATTCCGGTGCCCTTGAAATTATGGATAAGTTCTCTTGTCTGGCTTCCGTCTTCAGCCGTGTAGACAAGTTCTGCCTTACCTGCACCCGGAATCTTCATCTCTGAAGCCTTGTACACATCTCCATAGGCATGTCTTGCAATTGTAATAGGCTTCTTCCAGTTTTTAACCAACGGTTCAATGCCTTTAACTACAATAGGTGCCCTGAAAACAGTACCGTCGAGAATTGCACGGATTGTTCCGTTAGGACTCTTGTACATTTCCTTGAGATTGTACTCTGTCATTCTTGCCGCATTAGGTGTGATTGTCGCACACTTTACGGCAACGCCATACTTCTTGGTAGCTTCAGCAGAATCAATGGTAACCTGGTCATTGGTTTTGTTTCTGTATTCAAGCCCCAGATCATAATATTCTGTATTAAGGTCTATGAAAGGAAGCAAAAGCTCATCCTTAATCATTTTCCAGAGAATTCTTGTCATTTCGTCGCCATCCATCTCAACTAACGGAGTGGTCATTTTAATCTTTTCCATGAAATTCACCTCTATTTTTCTATCAAAAATCCAGTTTATTATACATCATTTTAAATATTTTGTAAATAAATTTTTAATCTACTGAGCGTTAACGTTACCTGCGGCAACATCGTCAAATTCCTTTATCATCTCTTCGCTTGGTTCTTTTGTAAGCTTACTTACAATGAATATTACAAGAAGACTCAGAGGGAATCCAACTGCAAGGGAATAAAGACCCGTTGTGGCACCAAGTGTTGCACCACCCACAAGCGGAATATAGTCCCATACAATAACTGCCAGTGCACCGCTTACAATACCTGCTACAGCGCCTGCCAGGTTAGTTCTCTTCCAGAAAAGAGACATAAGAACAATTGGTCCGAAGGCTGCACCAAGACCTGCCCACGCATTGGAAACAAGGCCCATAATGGAGCTTTCAGGGTTCCACGCAATAAAGAATGCAACAACTGCCACAACAATAACTGCGATTCTTGAGAAGCCAAGCACCTTCTGGTCACTTGCTTTCTTATTGATTACACCCTTGTAAATATCCTGTGACACAGAGGATGCTGTAATAAGCAGCTGTGAATCTGCTGTTGACATAATGGCTGCAAGAATACCGCAGAGGAAAATACCGCCGATAAACGGCACTGTAATATTGCTTGAGAAAATATTTTTAATCATTTCAATGAATACATTCTCTGATGAGCCGCCTGTTACTCCAAGGATAGTTCCTGTCTCGTTGAAAAGATAAGCTCGTCCCACTACGCCTATAATGCAGGCAAATGTAAGGGAAATTGCAACCCACACAATACCAATAACCTTAGATTTGTTAAGTTCCTTTTCATTCTTAACTGCCATAAAACGGACAAGAATATGAGGCATACCGCAATATCCCAGACCCCATGCGAGGCTGGAGATAATTGAAACCGCTGTCAGTGGTGCTCCGCCATCCTCAAAAGGATTGATAAAGGATGCTGCACCGCCGGCAACACCGCTTGCATCAAGGGCTCCGTTAATATTGTCTGCGCCAATGATAAATACTGCAATAATCGGAATTACCATAAGTCCCACAAGCATAATCATTCCCTGAATAAAATCAGTTACACATACAGCCTTAAAGCCTCCAAGGAAAGTATACACAAGAATAACAATTGCACCGATTGTAAGTGCCATATGATAGTCAATTCCAAATACCACGTTGAAAAGCTTGCCGCCTGCAGCCAGTGCAGAAGCAGTATAAACAAGGAAGAATATAACTATTGTAACAGAGGAGATAATAAGAAGAATCTTTTTACTATCGTGAAATCTGTTAGTAAAATATTCCGGCAAAGTAAGAGCATTGTTAGCCCTGATTGTATATCTGTACAACCTCTTTGAGATTACAAGCCAGTTAAACACTGTTCCAAGAAACAAGCCGATTGCAATCCAAATTTCTCCTGTACCGGCCACATAAATGGCACCCGGAAGTCCCATAAGAAGCCATCCGCTCATATCGGAAGCCTGGGCCGAAAGAGCCACAACCCATCCGCCCATTCCACGTCCGCCAAGAAAATAGTCGGAAGTATTCTTGGAACTTGTGGCATACAACGCACCTACGGTCAGCATCATCACCAGATATGCACCGAAGGCAATCAAAATCCATACACTGTTATCCATAACATTCTCCATTCGTATAATTTTTGCATAAAATATGCTAAACACGCATATTATACCACAAAAAAATGCTTAATGCTACTAAAAAATAACATTAAGCACTTAAAATTATTAGTTTATACATCTTCAACAAAAAGTACGCCCAACGTACCCGGACCACAGTGGCTTGAAATAACGCCTCCGGCCCTTGTCTCAAGGACTTCATCAAAATGGTTAAGTCCCTCAAGATAGCTTCTGACCTGCATAACTATCTCACCATCGCAGCCTGAATGGGTTATAAATACTCTGTCCTTTCTGGCGCTTCGCAGCTGGGACTCCATATCCTTCACATAATCCATTATTACGGAGGACATTTTCCCACGGTACTTCTTTCCGGGTCCCATAACTCCATTGACAACTTCAATCCTTGGATGAAGCTTAAGAACTCCTCCTGCCATTGCTGCCAGGCCGCTGCATCTTCCGCCTCTGTACAGGTATGTAAGAGTATCAACAACAAAGCTTGCTCTCACCCTTGTCTTAAATTCTTCC
>JBJENU010000353.1:0-8639 GCA_051880355.1 Lachnospiraceae bacterium
GGCCTTGCTTTCAAGAAAAAGGATGAGGATGACGAGGCCGAATATTATCGCAACTATGGCGGTAATAATACTCCGGTGGCTCCAAGAAAAAAGTCTTCTGATAACAGGGAAGATGATGAAATTGAGATTAAAGAGAGCCCGAAAAAGAGAAGGTCTGAAAAGATAGAGGAGAGACCTTTGGAAAAGGGCAATAAATCAGAGACCGGTTCTGCACAAGAAAAGGCGGAGGATGGCAGTAAGGCTGAGAAGGAAGCCCAGACCCATCACGAGACTAAGGAAGAGGCAGCTGCCAGATACAGGGCAGAGTTTGAAGCAAGGGCAAGACAGCAGGCCATTGAGAAAGCTAAGGCACAGCAGCAGGCAGCCAACGATATGTTAAAAATTCAGCTTGAGGCAATGGAAAGCGCTAAGAATAGTGGTGTAAAACCAGTTGAAGAGACTGATGCCAAGGAAGCCGAGGAGGCACGAAAGAGAGCTGAAGAAGAAGCGGCGGCGACCAAGAGGGCAGAGGAAGAAGAGGCTGCCAGGAAGAAAGCAGAGGCGGAGGCAGCCGCCAAAAAAGCTGAGCAGGAGAGGCTTGAAGAGGAAGCCAGAAGAGCAGAGAATTTAAGACTTGCTGAGGAGGCCAGAAAGGCAGAGGCTGCAAGACTTGCGGCAGAAGCAGCTGCTAAGAAGAAGGCGGAGGAAGAGGCAGCCGCCAAGAAGAAAGCCGAAGAAGAGGCAGCCGCCAAGAAGAAGGCGGAGGAAGAGGCAGCCGCCAAGAAGAAGGCCGAGGAAGAGGCAGCCGCCAAGAAGAAGGCCGAGGAAGAGGCAGCCGCAGCCAGAAAAGCTAAAGCGTACAGAATTCTTGAGAGAATACCTAAGTAAGCAGGGAGGAATGACGGATGTTTAGTGTAAATATTGATAAGCTTGTTACAATGACAGATGCTCAGCTTGCAGCATACAAAAAGCTTGCAGCAGGTCTTGCGGATGAGTTCAACAAGAAATCGCTGGCAGTAGTGGGAAATCCGCTGGTGGCATTTAAACTTGCTGCAACGGTTATGGAGTGTGACAAAAAGGTTATTTTTGTGGACGGAGATTTTTCAAAGTCGGTATTTTTGGGAAAATACAAGCTTGGTAAGGATTTAAGCGGTGCCTGTGAGTATATTGCAGGGGAAAAACAGCCACAGGAGCTTATATGCAAAACTAATCACGAGAAGCTTCAGATTGTTTTTACCGGAAATGTGGAAAGCAGGAATGACGTGGAGGTTAATGTTGCCTCTTTTAAAACACTTGTGGAAGCGTATAAGGCTGAATGTGACATTGTTGTGGTTGTGGCAGGCGGTGCCGATGTAGCAGGAATTTGTGATGCTACGGTAGTTGTTGCGGATGGCGCAGATTATTCCCAGGAAGCTGTCAACGGGTTGGTTGATGATTTAATGGGTAAGGGCTGCAATTGCGCAGGTGTTATTTTAGAGAATTGTTAATGAATATGGATATTAATGAAGGCGACGTTATCATAATGAAGAAAAAGCACCCCTGCGGGAGCCCTGAGTGGAAGGTTTTACGTACCGGGGCGGATTTTAGGCTGAAATGCGCAGGATGCGGTCATGAGATGATGATGTCAAGAAGTGTAGTTGAAAAAAATTTAAAAAATTGCTTGCACTTTTGAACCGGTTATGGTAATATATCTACTTGTGATATATTATGCCTTGCTCCTAGCTGTGAAAATAGGGGCCAGAGACCAGAAGGAGGTGCGACGTAACATGAATAAGTATGAATTAGCAGTTGTTGTTAGTGCGAACGTCGAAGAAGAAGTCAAGAACCAGACAATCGAGCAGGTAAAAGAGTTAATCGCTCGTTTCGGTGGTAATGTGACTGAAGTTGAAGATTGTGGCAAGAAGAGATTAGCTTACGATATTCAGAAGATGAAAGACGCATTCTACTATTTCGTAAAGTTCGAAGCTGAAGCGACATGCCCGGCTGAAGTAGAGAGCAGAATTCGTATTATGGAAAACGTAATCCGTTTCTTAATCGTTAAGGATGGCGAATAATCTTTAAGCTGACAGACAACTCTTTATTTTGGAAGAGGAGAAAAGCTTATGAACAAAGTTATTTTAATGGGAAGATTGACAAGAGATCCTGATGTACGCTATTCACAGGGCGCAGATGGCTCTATGGCAATCGCAAGATATACATTAGCGGTAGACAGAAGAGGTAGAAGAGATGCCAATGGCACAGAGCAGTCAGCCGATTTTATAGGATGCGTTGCTTTTCGTAACCAGGCTGAATTTGCAGAGAAGTATCTTCACCAGGGAACCAAGATTGTTGTAACAGGTAGAATCCAGACCGGAAGCTACACCAACAAGGAGGGCCAGAAGGTCTACACAACTGATGTAGTCGTAGAGGAGCAGGAATTTGCCGAGAGCAAAGCTAATGCTTCTAACAATGAAGGCGGCTATGTATCATCTCGCCCAGAGCCAAGTGCTGCTGTAGGAGATGGATTTATGAATATTCCTGATGGAGTAGAAGATGAGGGCCTGCCTTTTAACTAAAATAGGAGGTAGCAATCGATGACAAACGTTAAAGAAAAATCAGATAAGGCTGATTCAATGAGAAGAAAGCCTATGAGAAGAAGAAAGAAAGTTTGCGTATTCTGTGCAGATGCTAACAAGGTAATTGACTATAAAGATGTAGCAACATTGAAGAGATATGTGTCTGAAAGAGGCAAAATCCTTCCAAGACGTGTTACAGGCACATGCGCAAAGCACCAGAGAGCTATGACAGTTGCCGTTAAGCGTGCAAGACATATCGCTCTTATGCCATATTCTTTAGATTAATTTTAATAATTTTAAGTCCGCAGGTTTTGCCTGCGGATTTTTGTTGTATAATAAGATTAGGGTGTCAAAACTCTCTGAGTAGGATTAAACGGATTGTTTCGTACTTCGTACTCCCACAATCCTGACGAACATTCGCATATCGTGTGGCATACGCCCCACTTTTATGCTCATATTCGTTGGTGCCCAAAGGCAATACTCCACTTTTATGCAAGCATAAGCGGAGTATTACCTTTTGACACTTTAATCATAATAATAAAAAAATTAATAAATACACCCTGCAATACCCCCCTAAAAGTAGGGAGCACCTTTAGAAAATGAATGGTATCATTATCACATCAGGTGATGAGAGGGAATCATCATTTTGGTATTGGGTGAGTATTTTAGAGTATAGAAAGAGAGAGCTTCAGTTTTGAGGCTCTTTTTTTCATGTTAGGAATGCATTGTTGACTAAACGCGTCGGTGGATTTATAATTAAGGTATAAATTTAATAGGAGGTATTTTTATGAAGAGAATCGTGAGAAAAGTTGTTGCGATTGCCCTTGCCGCTTTTATGGTGGTGGGTATGCTTCCGACTGATTTCAACCTTTCTGTGGCAAAGGGCGCAGATGGTGATGTTCCAAGCAGATTTTTTGATTTGGACTCTGTTACTCTTACTGATGGCAAGTATGAGTTTGCAGAGACTATAATGCTTGGAAGCATTGGCGCGATTGCTACAAGCAGTAAAAAGATGTCAGTCCAGACATCTGAGGGTGTTACTGATGAGGATGGTGTGGCTTTTACAAAGAAGCTTTCCCTGGGCGGCACAGGTACGACTGAACAGAGAGCAGTGAAAATTGTTGCTGACAGGAAGCTTGCAGTAACAGTCTGGTGTATGAGCGGCGGAGCTGATGCACGAACACTTAATGTTTCCAATGGAACAGAGGTGGTTACAACATTGACGGCGGCTGCCAAGGCTGCAGTGGTGGAGGCACAGGAGTTAGTCCTTGAGCCGGGTACATATTATCTGTATTCATCTAATAAGGGTATTGATATTTATGACATTGATATTCAGCCATATGCTGATTTTGATTTGTCAATTGAGAATGGCGAATATAAGGAAAATATCACCCTTGGCGCTTTTACAGGTATTGCCAATGCTAAAAAGTCTATTAAGGTAGCTGTAGCAGATGCCAAGACTGATGAGAATGGTAAGGAACTCCCTAAGAAGCTTTCCCTTGGCGGTACCGGCAAGGTTACCGAGAGAGCTGTTATGTTCACACTTGACTACAGGGCAGATGTGTATGTATATGCCTTAAGCAGTGGTGATGGTGCACGAACACTTAATGTTTCCGACGGACAGAGTGTTGTTACAACAATACCGGCAGCGGGTAAGGCTACATCGGCAATTACTCCGACTAAGGTAACACTGGCTCCCGGTACATACTACATTTTTTCCACAGGAAGCGGTATTGATATTTACGATATTGTTGTTAAGAGAGCAATGAATTTTGACCTTTCTGCTGAAAATGGCGAGTACAAGGAAAATATTACCCTTGGTGATTTCACAGGTCTTGCCAATGACAAAAAGTCTATTAAGATTGCCGACGTTGCAGAAGCAAAGACTGATGAGACAGGAAGGGTGCTTCCTAAAAAGCTTTCCCTTGGCGGAACAGGTACAACTGCCCAGCGTGCTGTCACATTTACATTAGACTGGGCTACGGATATTAATATATATGCGTTAAGCAGCGGTGCCGCAGGACGTACCCTTAATGTTTCTGACGGAACAAAGGTTGTTAAGGCATTCACAGTTGCAGCAAGCACTGAAGCGGCAATAGCTCCGTTATCAGTTAAGCTGGCTCCTGGTACATATTATATTTATTCAGGCGGCAGCGGCATAGATATCTATGATATCTGCATTAAGCCAGACAGTAAGCCTCTCACCCCATGGGAAGATGTTGAGACACCTGTGATTAACAGCGTGGAGGTTAACGATGAAGGCAATTTTGTAGTTAATTTCACAGCTAACCTTGATAAATATGCAGGTGCTGAATATGTTATGATTTCAATGGTAGATGCCAATGGCTTTGAAACCGCATCTGTTAAGGTTATCGGTAAGGCTGCTCCGGTAGTTATGATTCCTTACAGAGACGGTACTTATACTTTTACTGCAACAGCGGTAAGAGCAGGTGAGGCTTATAAGGTGAGTGAGCCTGTTGTAATTGCAGACTATATTCTTGCCCTGAAGAAGCCGGTATTTAATATGCTGGAAAACAGAGGCAATGGTGTTGTTTATGTTGACTGGGTTAACACCGAGGATGCAACCGGTTACAAGGTAGTGGTAAAGGTTGGCGATGGCGCTTACACAGAAGTTGCTACAACAACCAAGGGAGACTACACAATTACAGGTCTTACCCAAGGTGCTGATATTACTGTTAAGGTAACTGCATTTAACGATGCCGGACTTACAGCTTCTTATGAGAAGTCAATTGCCGTAGGTGAACCTTCTAAGCAGTGGTATGTTGCAACGGTTGGCTCTAACCAGGTTACCGACATTACCATTAATGAAGCAGACGGTACATCTAATAATTATAAACTTGATGTTCAGGATACATCCACAGACAAAAAGCACTCTTCAACAGCAGCAGATGTTACTAATACAACCGGAAGTGTTATTATGAACGGTTCTGCATCAGGTAAGATTTCTGATGATGAAGAAGGCTTCCAGTATTATTTCACAAGAATTGACCCTAATACAGAGAACTTTGAGATGACAGCCACATTTAAGATTACGGATGTGTCTCTCACACCTGATAACCAGACAGGTTTTGGTATCTTTGCTACTGATATTCTGGGTGTTAATAATTTTGGTGAAGGAACATATGTACATAAGTATTTCAACTCAGTGGCAACACTGTACTACAGCAGCAAGCAGGCCAATACGTCATTCAGGTATGTAACGGGTTACTTTTCATCTGATGCATCTAACAATGACGAGGCAGAGCGTGCAATGTCCAACAACAAATTCAGCACAGGTGCAGGTTTTGCAGTTGGTAATACTTATACATTTACACTTAAAAAGACAAATGATGCCTTTGTTGGTATTGTAAACGGACAGGAGATTTCCCTTGGAGATACATCAGTGCTTTCAAAGCAGGATGACGGCAGCATCTGCATTGGTCTTGTTAATTCACGTAAGGTTTCTGTAGAAATTACAGATATTAAGTTTACAACATCTGAGAGCACAGGTGTTACAGGCGGTGACAAGGATGACAGGATTACACCGGTTACTAATGTATATTCAACAGGAACAAGCGGTTCATTTGATTATGAATATATCTATGCTACAAATGTGGCAGGTGTTCTTACCGTAATTGATCCAAACGGAATTACACTTCCACCGGTTCACCTTGATGCAGATTCTGTTGCAAGAGTGCCGGTTGTGCTTAAGAAGGGTGAAAACACAATCAAGTCAATTTTCACACCTGATAAGGCAGATAATCTTACATCATATGATGACATCGAGAAAACTTCAAGTGTCATCTGTAAAAAATATGGCTATGAAGGCCAGACAATTTATGTAGCTAATGATGGTAAGGCTGATGGTGCAGGTACATATGAGGATCCTCTTAATCTTGCCACAGCAGTACAGTTTGCACAGCCTGGCCAGACAATCGTTCTTAAGGACGGCGTATATACAAGCGGCATGACAATTGCAAGAAGTGTATGCGGCACAGCTGACAAGATGATTACAATGCGCCCTGAGACAAAGGATGGCGTAACATTTACAGGCGCAGGCATCAACCTTGTGGGAAGCTATTGGCACATTTACAATATTAACACCAAGGACGTTACAAACGGCTGTGGTATCACAATAGCAGGTAATTACAATATTGTTGAGATGTGTACTGTACAGCACAGCTCAAATTCAGGTATCCAGATTTCAAGACAGGGTGGAAGTCCTACTAATGCACAGGGCAGAGTTGGTCTTTTGTGGCCGTCATACAACCTTGTAAAGAACTGTGAATCATTTGATAACTGTGATGCAGGAAGAAATGACGCCGATGGTTTTGCAGCTAAGCTTACCTGCGGCGAGGGCAACAAATTCTATGGCTGTATTGCCCACAACAACATTGATGACGGCTGGGACCTTTATGCAAAGTCAATTTCAGGCAAAATTGGCGCAGTTACAATTGAAAACTGTGTAGCTTACAATAACGGCTGGCTTACAACTGATGATATTACAGCTTCAGATTATAAGTTTGGCGAAGGCAACGGCTTCAAGCTTGGCGGCGGTTACCTGGAAGGCGGCCACGTTCTTAAGAATTCCATTGCATTTAACAACCATGCAAAGGGTATCACAAGTAACAGCTGTCCTGACTGTCAGATTTACAACTGTATATCATATGGCAATTCAGCTCATGGCGGCGATGCCTACAATGTAGGTCTTAACTCAAAACCATCGGCGCTTAAGAAGTGGGTTGTTGAAGGTCTTATTTCAATGACTAAGGACGACAAGACAAAGCTTGCAGACCTTATTCCATTCGCTCTTGCAGATGAGAACAACTATTTTTATGATGGTTCATCATCTTACAATACCAAGGGTGAAGAGGCTGTAGACGACTGGTTTGAAAGCGTTGATGTTACAATTACTCCTACAAGAAATGAAGACGGTACAATCAATATGCATTCCCTCCTTGTTATGAAGGATACTGCTCCGGCTAACTCAGGTGCAAGACTTGATGTGACAAGTGCTATGGCGGTATCTGCAATGCCTGAGATTACTGCGGCAGTTACAGAGAATACAGAAGCTGACCCTGAAAGAGGAGACATTGTGTATACTGTTGAAGCTGACGGTACATGGACTCTTGGAGAGGATGGCACATTGACAATTACATGTGATGCATCAATTCTTACATTCAGGGGAATTAAGGTTGATGGTGTGGTTGTTCCTACAGATATGTATACTGTAAGAGAAGGCTCAACAGTAGTTACTTTGAGCGCAGAGTTCCTCAATACTCTTACTGCAGGTGAGCATGAAATCGTATTTATGTACACAGCAAGGGATGTATACGGAACATTTACTGTCAGTGCACCGGCTCCTGATACAGGGGACAGTACACCTGTGGGAATAATGATTGCAGTGCTTGGCATTTCAGGTCTGGCATTTGCAGGTCTTGCAATATATGACAGAAAAAAGAAAAAGCTTGGATAATTTGATATGTTTTAATGAAAAGGGTACCTTGTAACAGAGGTATCCTTTTTTGTATGTCATTTTATACATTTTTTATGAAATTTCTTGTGAAAATCTGAAAAAAATAAAGCTATTTTACCAAATCTGGTTGACTTTGCCAGAGGAATGGCGTATAATTTACACATAGTTAGGCGTAGTGACGGACTTTCTGCCTTTTTGGCAGGAAATTTGCTCTCTGTGTGTGTCGTTTTCCGCTATTTTAAGGGAGATGCAAAGGACACAGGAGACGACCACACAGCCCAAAATAATAAAAGGAGGATATATTTCATGAAGACAAGCATGAAAAAGAGAGTTTTAGCTCTTGCACTTGCTGCACTTATGATAGTTGGTCTTGTTCCAACGGGATTTGCGGCAAGAGAAGCTAAGGGTGCTGGTGGCAGCACAGATGGCGTGTATACGTTTGAATCAGCATCTCTTGAAAAGTTTGCTGCAGGCGCTAAGGCAGACGGCGATGAAGCTAAGGCTGGTACTGATGATTATTTTACGATTTATTATAGTACCAAGACCAAGGTGGACACAAGCTACAAGACATGGACTGACGGATATGAGACAGGTACTGTTGAAGCACCTGGCAACAGACTTAACTTCGG
>JBJENU010000353.1:8739-24431 GCA_051880355.1 Lachnospiraceae bacterium
TATGGTGGGTAGCAGGTGATGTAAGCCGTAATGTTGGTATCTTTGATTCAACAGGCACTGTTGCAGATAAGACCAATGTAACAGTGGCTAAGAATGACCCTGTATATTCAGAGTTCACAATTGATACACCTGGTACATATTACCTTGGTGCAGTTGAGAACAATAACTATTTCTTCAAGATTGAAGTTGTAGAGGATGTTCCTAAGGATTACACATTTGAATCATCATCCCTTGAAAAGTTTGCTGCAGGTGCTAAGGCAGACGGAGATGAGGCTAAGGCCGGTACTGATGATTATTTTACGATTTATTACAGCACCAAGACTAAGGTAGACACAAGCTACAAGGCATGGTCTGACGGATATGAGACAGGTACTGTTGAAGCACCTGGCAACAGACTTAACTTCGGTGGTAAGGCTGCAATATCTGATACATTGGTTAAGAATGCCATTAAGTTTACTACCAATGCAGACAATGCTACCGTTAAGGTATGGTGGGTAGCAGGTGATGTAAGCCGTAATGTTGGTATCTTTGATTCAACAGGTACTGTTGTGGATAAGACCAATGTAACAGTGGCTAAGAATGACCCTGTATATTCAGAGTTTACACTTGCAACTGCAGGTACATATTACCTCGGTGCAGTTGAGAACAATAACTACTTCTTCAAAGTTGTTGTAACTGATGGTGCAACTGCTGAGAAGGTAAGAGCTCCTTGGGCAGACGTTGCAGATCCTGTTATCGGTACAATTGAACAGAGTGGTTCTTCAGTAACAGTTCCTGTTTCAATTGTTATTGGCGATGACGGTGCAGATTCCGTATCTGTTGAATGCAAGGATGCAGACGGCAATGTTGTTGCTACTAAGGTATCTACCAAAGAAGGTTCTTCTGCTTCTTTGAAATTTGATTTGACAAAATCAGGCAGCTATACTTTTGTTGCAACTGCCTCAAGAAAAGATGAGACAGATAAGGTAAGTGCCGCAAGCGGTTTCGATTTTGTACTTCCTCTTGCAAAGCCGACAATTACTTCTGCAACAAGCAAAGGTAACGGTAAGGTTGAGGTGTCTTACATAGCGGTTGCTGAAGCAACAGGATATGTTGTTGAGTACAGCGCAGATGGTACTACATGGACAGCTGCTCCAGAGACAACAGCAGTTAGAACAGTAGTTTCAGGTCTTACAGTTGGCACTGAGTATTCATTCAGAGTTAAGGCTGTGAGAGGTATGGACAGCTCTGTTTCAGATGTAATTAAGGAAACTGCAACAGCAGATGCCAAGGTTACATGGGGTAACATTGCGTATGGTAATGGTATTACCCAGGGCAGAGAAAAGATTACCGGCAATGCTGCTGACGGTTCAGTAACAATTGATGCATGTCCTGCAGGTTTCCTTGATGGCGGCCAGACAACTAACGGTAAGCTTGTACCTGCATCATATGATGGTATCGTATATCATTATACAACAGTTCCTGTAGGAACTAACTTCACACTCAAGGCTAAGGTAACAGTTGATAACTGGATTGCTACAAATGGTCAGGAAGGCTTCGGTCTTATTGCAACAGATAAACTTGGCGGTTCAGGCTGGAACAATTCATATTCAGCAATGGTTACAAAGTGTGAGTACTACTGGAATGAGGAACTTGGTAAAGTATCAACAAGCACTGATGATTTGAAGGTTACCAACAAGATTGGTATCATCGCTCAGGAAAAGAAGGGTCTTACCAAGGACAACATTGCTGCCATTGAAGGCGGTAATTCTGCTTTGATTGCAAGTGACTTTAAGACCACCAACACAGCTAATCCTTTGGATAAGGCACACTATGGTATTGGCGGTAACCTCATTGGAAATTGTATGAATACACCTTCAGACACAGTTGAAGATGCATACAGTGAGATGATTTTAACAATTCAGAAGAATAACACAGGTTACTTTATTTCTTACACAGATAAGAACGGAAACACAACAACTAAGAAGTTCTATGTACCGGATGCACTTGAAAAGCTTGATACTGAGAACGTATATGTTGGTTTCTTCTCAGCAAGATCTTGTAAAGTAACATTCTCAGATATTGAATTTACAACAATTCCTGCAAGTGAGGATGCTCCTGCAGAAGAAAAGGAATATCAGAAGGTTGCAGTTAATGCATCAGTTCAGTCTTCAACAGCTACAGGCGTTGCTGACCATGATTTCCTTTTCACAGCAAATTGTGATGGTTGGCTTTCAATTCAGGATGGCAACCACAACTTATTGGTAGACAGCTATCCGGTTAAGGCTGGTAAGTCTGTTAACCCATATTCAACAACACTGGTAAAGGGTAATAACAAGTACTTCTTTACATTTGTTCCTGACAAGAATTATCGTCCTGACGCTGATTCAGTAATGGAGAGCTATGACTGGGTAATCATTGAGCACACAGTTAAGTTCAAGCAGTACGGCAAGGTTGGTGAGTCACTCTGGGTTGCACCTAATGCAACAGGTTCAGGTACTAAGGCTAACCCTATGAGCATTTATGATGCAGTTAAGTATGTACAGCCTGGCCAGCAGATTATCCTCAAGGAAGGCACATATAACCTTGAGAGCACAGTTAAGGTTGCAAGAGGTGTAAGCGGTACAGCTGATGCCCCTATCGTTATGATGGTTGATCCTGATGCTAAGACAAGACCGGTTCTTAACTTCCAGGGACTTTGTGCAGGTATGATTTTTGGCGGTGATTACTGGTATGTTCAGGGCTTCGATGTAATCGGCTCAGCTAACGGACAGAAGGCAGTTCAGGTTTCAGGTAACAACAATACACTTGATAACATCAGTGCTCACGACAACGGCAGTACAGGTATTCAGATTAGCAGATTGTTCATAACTGATGAATTTGAGAACTGGCCGGCTAACAACCTTATTCTTAACTGTACATCATACTTCAACCATGATGAAGGTGATGAAGATGCCGATGGTTTTGCAGCTAAGCTTACAGTTGGTGAAGGCAACGTATTTGACGGATGTATTGCACATCATAACTCAGATGACGGCTGGGATCTTTTCGCAAAGGTTCAGACAGGTTCAATCGGTGCAGTTACAATCAGAAACTCAGTAGCATATGCAAACGGTTATCACCTTGATGGTTCAGGAAGAGGTAACGGTAACGGCTTTAAGATGGGCGGTGACTCTCTGAGCGGTAATCACGTATTAGAGAACTGTATCGCATTTGATAACAAGGCAAAGGGTATCGATTCTAACTCTTGTCCTGATATCAAGATTAAGAACAGCATTTCTTTCAACAATGGTTCTTACAATGTTGCTCTTTACACAAGTACAGCAGGTCAGACCAATTACTCAGCTGAAGGAATCATCTCATTCAGAACAGTTAACCTTGACCAGGATGAGCAGATTAAGCCGGTTGGCGCTCAGAAGAACGATGCAAGTGCTATTTTCCAAGCAACTAACTACTTCTGGAATGCAACATCAGACAACCAGATGTACAAATCAAGCGTCCTTGGTACTGAGACAGCTTCATACAATGCACATTATGCAATCAACGCTGATATGTTTGAAAGCGTAGTTACAGGTATGGATTACACAACCCACACATATGAGAATGCATTTATGGTAACAAGAAATGCAGACAACACAATCAATATGAATGGTTTGTTAGTTCTTAAGTCTGGTAATGTTCTTGGAGCAACAGCTTCAGCTAATATTGTAGTAGCACCTCCAACAGGTGATACAACCAATATCTGGATGTACGTTGTGCTTCTTGTATTGGCAGCAGGCGCTATGACAGCAACAGTTGTTGTAAGCAGAAAGCATAACTAATATTTATAAAAATTAAGGCACGGAGCTTTTGGGCACCGTGCCTTTTTACTTTACATTCACCATAAAAAATGATATAATATGATGAGTTATTACTTTGGGGATTTTTCAGTAATGATAGGAGAATATTATGGGTAGAGAAAAAAACATGGTGAAGAGGAGCAATGTTAAGCTTAGCGGAAGACTTAAAGCATATCTGGACTGGCCTGTAGTTGTTGCAATTTTTCTTGTAATAATGAACATAGCTGTATATATTATGAATGTTAATGCCGGTATTGTGGTATCGGCATGTATTGGTATATATATTATAGTTCTTATGATTATGCTCATTTATTACAAGCCGAGAGTGTTGCAGAATCTGGTAGACTTTGCGGCGGAATATGCAAGAGTTCAGACTGATTTAATCAATGAACTTTCATTGCCCTATGCACTCCTTGACGACACAGGTCATTTTTTGTGGATGAACACAACATTTGCCCAGGTGGCAGGAAAAGAGAAGCACTTTCACAGACACATTTCAAGCGTATTTACTGAGATAAAGGGAATTTACTTCAACGAAGGGAATACCTCATACAGTGTGGAGGTACATACGCAGGACAGCTTTTACCGTATGGAACTGAAAAAAGTTGACATTCACGAGCTGGAGCTGACATCACAGGCCATCGAGGGAAATGACGGAGATTCTTTTGTTGCGGTGTATCTGTATGATATTACTGAGCTTAAGAAGAGTATCCAGCGCTTGAAGGATGAAGGCTTTGTTGCAGGTCTCATTTATATTGATAATTATGAGGAAACCTTTGATAATGTTGATGATGTAAGGCGTTCACTTTTTGCAGGACTTATCGACAGGAAGATTAATAAATATTTTACCAACGGTGCCGGAATTGTCCGTAAGCTTGAAAAGGACAAGTATCTTGCAGTGTTCAGGTATAATTACCTTGAGCAGCTTAAGAATGATAAATTCAGTATTCTTGAAGAGGTAAAGGAAATTAACATCGGCAATGATATGGTTGTTACGGTAAGCCTTGGTATCGGAACAGGGGGAAGAGATTATGCTTCCAACTATGACCTGGCAAGGACCGCCATTGACCTTGCGCTGGGCCGGGGCGGTGACCAGGTGGTTATCAAGGAAGGCGAAAAGGTAACATATTACGGCGGCAAGAGCCAGCAGGTTGACAAGAATACGCGTGTCAAGGCAAGAGTAAAAGCTCATGCGTTAAAGCACATTTTAATGAACAAGGAAAACATCTATATTATGGGCCACAAGGTAGGAGATGTGGATTCCTTCGGCTCTGCAATAGGTATATACCGTGCGGCTAAGCAGCTTGGCAAGGAGGCCCATATCGTAATTAATGATGCCACATCATCAGTTAAGCCGTTTATGGACAAGTTCATAGACAATCCCGGATATGGCAGGGATATGTTCCTTACAAGTGAGCAGGCAGCAGATATGGCAGACGAAGAAAGCGTTGTTGTGGTTGTTGATGTTAACAGGCCTGTAAGAACAGAGTGCCCGCAGCTTCTTGACATATGTAAGACAATCGTTGTAATAGACCACCACAGGCAGACTGACGACCCTATTAAGTCGGCGGTGCTGTCCTATGTTGAACCATATGCATCTTCTGCAAGTGAAATGGTTGCAGAGATTTTGCAATACATTGATGACAACATCAAGATAAAAGCAATTGAGGCTGATGCCATGTATGGTGGAATCATTATTGATACCGATAACTTTAATAACAAGTGTGCCGCAAGAACCTTTGAGGCAGCTGCATTCCTAAGAAGAAGCGGCGCCGATACCACAAGAGTCCGCAAGATGCTGCGCAACGATATGTCAGACTATATGGCCAGAGCCGCAGCAATCAGCAGAATGGAATTATACAGAGACTGTTTTGCCATAACAATTTTTGACGGAGAGGGCGTGAAAAGTCCTACAGATGTAGGTGCCCAGGTTGCCAATGAGATGCTTGACATCAACGGAATTAAGGCGTCATTTGTGATCACACCGTATGGTGACAAGATTTACATCAGTGCCCGTTCAATTGATGAGGTCAATGTTCAGGTTGTAATGGAAAAGCTTGGCGGAGGCGGTCATCTGTCAGTTGCAGGTGCCCAGCTTGCAGACTGCACGGCTACACAGGCGGTACAGACAATCAAGTTCACGCTTGATAAGATGATAGAAGAAGGAGAGATTTAACTATGAAAGTTATTTTACTTCAGGACGTAAAGGCTCTTGGAAAAAAGGGCGATATCGTAGAGATAAACGAAGGATATGCAAGGAATTTTATTCTGCCTAAGAAATTAGGCCTGGAGGCCAACAACAAGAACCTTAATGATTTAAAGCTGGCCAATAAGCGTGCCGAAAAGAAGGCTCAGGAGGAACTTGAGGAGGCTAAAGCCCTGGCGGTAAGAGTTGAAGAAAAGCCTGTAGTTACCCACATCAGGACAGGTGAGGGTGGAAGAACCTTCGGCACGGTTTCCTCTAAGGAAATAGCGGCAGCAGCCAAGCAGCAGCTTGGACTTGAGCTTGATAAGAAGAAAATCAGCCTTCCGGAAGCACTTAAGAACCTTGGAACATACGAGGTTTCAGTTAAGCTTCACAAGGATGTTACAGCCACACTTCGCGTGAAGGTGGAAGCAGAATAGATTTTTGATTGGAGACTACTATGGATGAGGCAGTAATCAAACGTGTTATGCCCAACAGCATTGAGGCAGAGCAGTCAGTTGTAGGTGCAATGCTCCTTGATAATGAGGCAATTCGTGCAGCTTCGGAAATCCTGCGCCCTGATGACTTTTACCATCGTCAGTATGCAACACTTTTTGAAGCAATGGTTGAGTTGGATGAAGAAAAGAAAATTGTAGATTTGGTTACTCTGCAGGAACGCCTCAAGGAGAAGGGAGTCCCGGGAGAGATTTACGGAATTGATTTTATGCGGGAGCTGGTTGCATCAGTTCCCACGTCTGCGAATATACGCCAGCATGCCCAGATAGTGAAGGATAAAGCGGTACTGCGCAATATAATCAGAACCAACGATAAAATTGCCCAGATGTGCTATGAAGGTAAGGACAAGACTGAGTCAATTCTTGAAGAGACCGAGAAGCGGATTTTTGACCTGGTAAAACGCCGTGACGGCAGTGATTTCAAGCCTATCGACATGGTTGTGCTGGAAGCACTGGAGGGTGTATCTGCAGCGGCCAAGAACCGTGGCTCAATTACCGGCGTACCAACAGGCTTTAAGGATTTGGATGATATGCTGTCAGGCCTGCAGCCGTCAGACCTTGTGCTTATCGCAGCAAGACCCGCAATGGGCAAAACTGCATTTGTACTTAACATTGCCAACACGGTTGCAGTCCGTGAGGGCATAACAACAGTAATTTTTTCATTGGAGATGTCAGACGTACAGCTTGTCAACCGAATGTTATCCCTTAACTCAGGCGTTGACTCTGACAAGCTCAGAAAAGGACAGCTTGAGGGCTCTGACTGGGGCAAGCTGATTGAGGGCGCCGATGAAATCGCCAAGTCCAACCTTATAATTCTCAATAGACCCGGTATATCAATCAGGGATTTTGAGTCAATTTGCAGAAAATTAAAGCTTGAAAATAATCTTGGACTTATTATAATCGACTATTTGCAGCTCATGTCAGGCAGCGGCAGAAGTGAAAACCGAGTTAACGAGGTTGCTGAGATTTCACGTTCATTAAAGGCCCTTGCTCTTGAGCTTAACGTGCCGGTTGTGGCACTTTCACAGCTCAGCCGTGCAGTTGAACAGCGTCCTGATCACCGGCCGATGCTTTCGGATTTGCGTGAATCAGGTTCTATTGAGCAGGATGCCGATGTAGTTATGTTCCTTTACAGGGATGACTACTATAACAAGGATTCCGAGCAGAAGGGCGTTGCTGAGGTAATCATTGCCAAGCACCGCAAAGGCTCCATCGGAACCGTTAACCTTGCCTGGATTGCCAGCCAGACCAAGTTTGCGGACCTGGCAGGTTCACCTAAGAGGTATTAATATTTTTAGGGGAAAAATGGCGTAATTTGACGAACCCTTTTTCTTTAACTGATGGTATTAATTTTGTATAATTAATACAAAAGAAAGAGGGAGATGACAGTATGGAACAGCATTTGATAATATCGGACATTGCAGCGAGGACAGGCATTGAGGCCCATGTGCTAAGGTACTGGGAGAAGGAGCTGCAGCTTGACATTCCCCGTAATGAGCTGGGGCACAGATATTATCTTGAAAGTCATGTAGATTTATTTTTGAAAATTCATCAGTTAAAGGAAGCGGGCTATCAGCTGAAAGCGATTAAGAACGTAATTGAGGAACCCACCTTTGATACTAAGATTGTGCCTATGCCGGTTCATGAAGCCGCCGTGTCAGCCACAGTCACCGCCACAGAGCGTAAGCCCGATGATAAGCTGGAGCAGTTTTCCCAGATTTTGAAGGGGATTATTCAGTCTGCCATCAGCGAGCGTGAGGATGAGGCATTTGACAGAGTTGTATCGGGTGTAAGTGACAAGGTAATCAAACAGATGGATTATCTGTTCAGGCTGCAGGATGAACTTGAAAATGAGCGTTTTAAAAGGCTGGACGAGTCCATAAGGGACTGCCAGAAAAAGCGAAGTCTGGAAGGAAGAAGAATATTCAGAAGAGAGAAAAAAAGGCAGGAATAAAATCCTGCCTTTTAAGTACTTATCCTACTGTGGATTTGGAGCACCAACCGGACAAACACCGGCACAAGCGCCACATTCTACACAAGTATCAGCATTGATTACCATCTTGCCATCTCCTTCAGAAATAGCTTCTACAGGACAACCTGATACACAAGCGCCACATGAGATACATTCGTCGCTAATTACGTATGCCATTATAATTTCCTCCTTAAAATATGTTGTACTTATTATATAATATTTGTCTTATAAATTCAACAGTTAATTAATATTACGAGCTTCTTTTATGCCGGAAAGTATATAGGATTTTGCTTCCAGTGCCCCTTCCTTAGACATAGGTTCAACTCCTGCAAGAGGATAGTCCAGACCAAGCTTTTCGTACTTCACAATGCCCATAGTATGGTACGGAAGCACATCAAGTGCTTTTAAGGTTTTTAATCCTCCGATAAACTTTCCCAGTTCAAAAAGGTCGTTTTTATCATCTGTAATACCCGGAACCACAACGTGGCGAATCCAGATTGCAATACCTTTGTCTGACAGATACCGGGCAAAACTAAGAATGCCGTCATTAGGCTGCCCTGTCAGGGCAAGGTGCTTTACCGGGTCAATGTGCTTAATATCCAGCATTACCAGGTCAGTGTACTGCATCAGTTCATCAAGCTTGGCGTTATAGGGACTCTCACCCTGGTGGTAAGTGATTCCCGATGAATCAATACAGGTGTGGATTCCACGCTTTTTAGCTTCCTTGAAAAGCTCGAGAACAAAATCAATCTGCAAAAGTGGTTCACCACCTGTAACAGTGATGCCGCCATTTTTGTAAAAGGCTTTATTCTGCTCATACTGTTCCATAACTTCGCTGACTGTCATTTCGGTGCCGCCTGCCATTTCCCATGTATCAGGATTGTGGCAGTACCGGCAGCGCATGGGACAGCCCTTCAAAAAAACAACAAAACGTGTGCCGGGGCCGTCTACAGTACCAAAAGTTTCAATAGAATGAATGATTCCTTTAGTCATAACTGATATTACATTGCTTCGTGGAAGGTTCTGCTGATAACGTCGTTCTGCTGCTCTCTTGTAAGCTTGATGAAGTTTACTGCGTAACCTGAAACACGAATTGTAAGTTGTGGATATTTTTCAGGATGCTCCTGTGCATCAAGAAGTGTGTCTCTGTTAAGGACGTTAACGTTAAGGTGGTGGCCACCTTTTTCTACATAGCCATCTAACATAGCTGTAAGGTTATCAATCTGCTGTTCACTTGGGTTTGCCATAATTTAAATCCTCCTATCTTTCTTCAGGTTCGTCCAGTCCCTCGTGGAGGGTTGGAACCTGACATGCCATCTGACTGCCGCAGCAGTCAAGACTTTTTGTTGTCTGTACATTTTTATCAATGACGGGAGAGCCATTGTCTGAAACTGCAATGTTCATATGGCCTCCCTCATTATTCATAAAAGCATCAATCATTGAGACGATATCGTCTACCTTAGATTCATTATTCATAAATTCTCCAACATCATTACTTGCTAAGGTCAAGCTCAATATCACCTGAGAATACCTGGTCGTCCTTACCAAGAGCACCAGGAATAATGGTAAATGTATTAGAGATACCATCCTGTGCATCCTTGAATGGAAGCTTGGCTACTGATGAAAGTGAAGCTACGGCACCATGGGTGTCACGACCATGGAGTGGGTTAGCACCAGGGGCAAATGGCTGTCCCTTAACACGTCCGTCAGGAGTAGAACCTGTATTCTTACCATAAGTTACATTTGAAGTAATTGTAAGGATAGAGGTTGTCGGGATACCATTTCTGTAAGTTTCGTTCTGTCTAACCTTAGCCATAAATCTCTTAATAACTTCGCAGGCAATTGAGTCAACTCTGTCATCATTGTTGCCATACTTAGGGAAATCGCCTTCTATTTCAAAATCAACTGCAACGTTCTTAGCTGTAACCTGCATTTCGCCGGTCTTTTTATTCTTGACGCTAACGTCGCCTCTTATAACCTTAACCTTAGCATACTTGATAGCTGAAAGTGAGTCAGCTACAACTGAAAGACCTGCAAAACCTGTTGCAAAGTATCTCTTAACCTCTCTGTCATGAAGTGACATCTGAAGTCTTTCGTAGCAGTACTTGTCATGCATATAGTGAATGATGTTAAGGGTGTTAACATAAAGCTCAGCAAGCCATGACATCATATCGTCATATTTAGCCATTACATCGTCAAAGTCAAGGTATTCACCTTCAACCGGTCTGTATTTTGGACCAACCTGGGCGCCTGTGCACTCATCAACACCGCCGTTGATAGCGTAGAGAAGACACTTGGCAAGGTTAGCTCTTGCGCCGAAGAACTGCATTTCCTTACCGATTCTCATTGAAGATACACAACAAGCAATACCGTAGTCATCACCATGTGTTACTCGCATAAGGTCATCATTCTCGTACTGAACAGCTGAGTGTGCAATAGAAGTCTTAGCACAGAATCTCTTAAAGTTCTGTGGAAGTCTTGTTGACCAGAGAACTGTCATGTTAGGTTCAGGAGCTGTACCTAAGTTGTTGAGTGTGTTAAGGAAACGGAAGGACATCTTAGTTACCATATGACGGCCGTCAATACCAACACCACCGATTGACTCAGTTACCCATGTTGGGTCACCTGCGAAAATTGAGTTGTACTCAGGTGTACGAGCAAACTTAACAAGTCTTAACTTCATAACGAAGTGGTCAACGAATTCCTGAATCTGTTCTTCTGTGAACTTGCCACTCTTCAAGTCTCTTTCAGCATAGATATCAAGGAAAGTAGAAGTACGGCCAAGTGACATAGCAGCACCGTTTTGTTCCTTAACAGCTGCAAGATAACCGAAGTATACAGCCTGGATAGCCTCCTGAACATTGGAAGCCGGCTTAGAAATATCGCAGCCATAAATCTCAGCCAATTTCTTTAATTCGCCGAGAGCCTTAATCTGTTCTGACAACTCTTCGCGGTCACGGATAACATCAGGAGTCATAACCTTCTTGGTTGTAGCCTTCTGGTATTCCTTGTCCTCAATGAGTCTGTCAACACCATACAGAGCAACTCTTCTGTAGTCACCAATGATACGGCCACGGCCATAAGCATCAGGAAGACCTGTGATAATGTGGTTGGTACGAGCTGTTCTCATCTCCGGTGTATATACGTCAAAAACGCCTGCGTTATGAGTCTTTCTATGAATTGTGAAGAATTCAACAACCTCAGGATCTACCTCATAACCGTTATCAGCGCAGGCCTTCTGAGCCATACGGATACCGCCATAAGGCTGAAGTGATCTCTTGAAAGGCTTATCTGTCTGGAAACCGACGATTTTTTCCAAATCCTTGTTAAGGTAGCCGGCACCGTGTGAAGTGATTGTTGAAATAACCTTAGTGTCCATATCAAGAACACCGCCGGCTTCACGCTCCTGCTTAGATAAGTCCATTACCTGGTCCCAAAGTGTTTTTGTTGCGTCTGTCGGACCTGCGAGGAAGGTATCATCGCCATCATACATTGTGTAGTTCTTCTGGATGAAATCTCTGACATCGATTTCACTTTCCCATTTACCTCCTACGAAGTCTGTCCATTCTTCTCTCATCTGTGTAAATCCTCCTAAAAAAATTAAAAAATATTTATTATAGTAACCATTATGCCCCAAAAAACCGCATCTAAACAGGAGTTTTGAGGGTTCTGGTGTTTTTGACTACATCGCCTATTATAAAAGAATACTGTATACAAGTCAATACTATAGGATGTTCTTTATTAAATACAATGTGATAAAATTAACAAATTTTCCAAAATTTTAATATTTCTTGATATTTAAAATTGAAATGTGATATAATTAACAAAGATAAGACTATCATTACAGGAGGAAACAGCATATGAGACGTAAAATAGCAGCATTTCTTGCGGTTATACTGGTGCTTCTCACATTTAATGTCAGTGTGACACCGGCGCAGGAACCTGAAACAACAAAAGGAATCGTAATTATTCATACTAATGATGTACATTGTAGCGTGGACCAGGACAGTCCCAAAGGAACCTTTGCCGTGGCACAGCTTGCAGCATACAGAGCTAAGTTAGAGGAAGCAGGATACACAACAATTCTTGTTGACGGCGGCGACTTCATCCAGGGTGATGTATTGGGAACACTTTCAGACGGTAAGTATCTTGCAAGGATAATGGATAAGCTGGGCTATGATGTGGCAGTACCGGGCAATCATGAATTTGATTACGGTATGGAGAGCTTTTTGCAGATAGCACAAAATTCAGGTGCAAAGTACATTTCGGCTAACTTTATTGATTTAAAGACTAATCAGCCGGTTTTTGACCAATATACAATTGTAGAAAAAGAAGGAGTTAAGATTGGATTTGTCGGCTGTACAACACCATATACCCTTTCTTCATCTTCTCCGTCAAGCTTTCAGGATGAGAATGGTAACTGGATATATGGATTTTGCCAGGATGATACAGGTGCAAAGTTCTATGAATCGGTCCAGAACGCAGTCAACGCAGCCAGAGCGGCAGGTGCGGACATTATAGTAGCAATAGGACATTGCGGTGTTAATGAGGGCAGTGAATATGACAGGTATTCTTCTGAGTCGGTGGTTGCAGGCACAACAGGCATAGATGTATTTATTGACGGTCATTCCCATACTGTAATCAATAAAACTGTAAAGAATAAGGACGGGGAAGATGTAATTTTACAGCAGACAGGTACTAAGCTTGCCAATATAGGTACAGTTACAATTGACACGGCTAATTCCAACAGCATATCGGCAGCTCTTGTGGGCTATAACGACTACACCGTAACCGGGGATACTGAGTCAGCAGAATATCAGGCATACGTTGACGTTAATTCGTTTGTACAGGAAATTGAGGCTGAAAATGCGGAAAAGCTAGGTGAAGTGGTGGCAGAATCACAGGTGGACCTGTACATAAACGATCCTGAAACAGGAAAACGAATCATAAGAAATCGTGAAACTAACATTGGAGATCTTGTGAGTGATGCTTACAGATGGTATACGGGAGCAGATGTTGCCATTTCCAACGGCGGCGGTATGAGAGCTGATATAAGAAAAGGCAGTGTAACCTTCGGAGATATTATTTCAGTACTTCCATTCAACAATTCACTGGCCGTGGCCCAGGTTACGGGACAGCAGATTATTGATATTCTTGAATTTGGTGCAAGATATAATCCCGAGGAAAACGGCGGATTTATGCATACCTCCGGAGTTACATACGAAATACACAGATACATAGACTCATCTGTTAAAATCAACAGCGAGGGACAGTTTGTATCAGTAGACGGTGAATACAGAGTTAAGAATGTAAAAATCAACGGCGAAGATGTTGTGCCGGATAGAATTTACACCCTTGCAGGATACGATTACCATCTTGTATCGGGCGGCGACGGTATCAGCGGAATTATCGATAAATCCCAGGTGACTATGGAACAGATAATTCTTGATAACCAGTGCCTCATCAAGTATATTGAGGAAAAACTGGGCGGTGTAATTGGTCAGGAATACGCCAACCCTTACGGCAGCGGACGAATTGCAATATATGATGAAAAGCCGCAGGAGGGCGCACCTGAGACAGGTGACAGCTCAATGCTCTGGCTTTATGTTGCACTTCTGGCAGCAGGCGGGGCAGGATGCGTAAAGTTCAGAAAACAGGCAGAATAGCAGGCATGAACTAAAATTGTAGAAATACGCAAAATTATTCGATGGAATATTGACAATAGCAATTGCAAATACTACAATGATGATATAAAAAAGCGTAAATACGCAAAATTATTCGATGGGAGTGCGGGCTATGATAGAGAGAAAACGTTATCTTGATAAGTTGATAAGCAAAAAGGAAAATGGCTTGGTGAAAATTATTACCGGTATTAGAAGATGCGGTAAATCATATCTGCTTTTCAATATCTACAAGGATTATCTGAAATCTATCGGTGTTGAGGATGACTGTATTATCTGTCTTGCCCTGGACGATGACGAAAGCATAAGGTATCGCAACCCCATAGAACTTGGAAAGTATATCCGTTCGTTGATTACCGATGACGGCAAGACTTATTATGTATTCCTTGATGAGATACAGAAGGTTGCTACTATTCAGAATCCATACATCAATGGTGCTGATGATAAAATAGGGTTTGTTGATGTAGTACTTGGACTTATGAAAAAGGACAATGTGGACATTTACGTAACCGGCAGTAATTCCAGAATGCTGTCCTCTGATATACTTACCGAGTTTAGGGGACGCGGCGACGAAATCCGCATTAGTTCACTCTCATTTGAGGAATTTTATAATGCTTATGAAGGAGATAAGCGTTTTGCCTGGCAGGAATACTATACTTATGGTGGCATGCCACTTGTTATGACAAAAAAATCTCCTGAAGAAAAGGTCAAGTATTTGCAGTCCCTCTTTGATACCATATATATCAGCGATATTATGGAGAGGTATAATCTTTCCTATGAAAAGTATGTGCTTGATGACATTCTGGATATTGTTTCATCCTCTGTCGGCTCGCTTACAAATGTGAACAAGATTACAAACACCTTCAAGAGCCAGCGGCAGATGAGTATCGGCTCACCTACTGTCAGCAGATATCTGGATTATTTTGTTGATGCTTTTCTACTTTATAAAGCCCAGCGTTATGATGTTAAGGGCAGAAAATATATAGGCTCGCCGTTGAAATATTATTTCAGCGATGTCGGACTTCGCAATGCAAGGCTTAATTTCCGCCAGCAGGAAGAAAACCACATAATGGAAAACATTATTTATAACGAGCTTTGCAACCGGGATTTCGGCGTTGATGTGGGTGTAGTTGAGTATTGCTATAAAGTTGACGGAAAAAGCAAGCGCACACAGCTTGAAATAGATTTTGTTGCCAACAAAGGCAGTAAAAGGTATTATATTCAATCTGCGCTTACAGTTAGTGACGAGGAAAAACGGCAGCAGGAAATAAACTCGCTTAAACGCATCGGTGATTCGTTTAGGAAAATAGTTGTTGTAAAGGATAATATTGTCCCATGGCACGATGATAACGGTATTCTGTATATAGGAATTGAGCAGTTTTTGCTTGACCAAAATGCTATGGATATATAAATGAAAAACAGGCTGTAAATAAACTATAGGAATTAAGTTTATTTGCAGCCTTATTTTGTATAGGATTAAAGTGTCAAAAGGTAATACTCCGCTTATGCTTGCATAAAAGT
>JBJENU010000354.1:0-4972 GCA_051880355.1 Lachnospiraceae bacterium
GCTCTCTTTTAAGCACTTCATATACACCATATAATTCCTTAGCCATCTGGACTCTTGTAATATCAGGAAAATTAGGGTGGGTAGTGCTGTGGTTGCCAACTATATGTCCTTCGTCAATCATGCGCTGTACTTTGGCTGAATTTGATGTAATAAAAGGATATGTACAGAAAAATGCGGCAGGAGCCTGTTTTTCCTTCAGTGTGTTAAGAATAAGGCTGGTATTGTCCTGATATTCATATCCGCAATCGAATGTAAGATACAGAGTTTTCTCAGAGGACTTAATATCTACTGAAAGAGCCTGTACCTTCATACTGTCAAAACGCTTCTGATTGTTGATTGAAGCCTGTGGAACCTGACCGTTGCTGCTTATGCCAAAACCATATCCAAGAAGAGTTGTTGACAGCCCGCGCTTATTGTCAGGGTCAATAACCTTGTATGGACCGGCATCGTATACTTCAAGGCCTTCTGTATTGATTGGATAAAAATCCGAAGACGGAGACGGAGCCTTTGTAGCCGGCTGCGTATCAGGCTGGGAGATGACTTCGGTAGTGCCCTCGGTAACGACCTGGGAGGATTCTTGGGAAGATTCCTGGGTAGTTGCTTGTGATGTTGAACCGGAATCCGTAGGCTTGTTGTCATTTCCACATCCACATATAAAGCATAAAATAAAAATGCCTAAAAATAATCGTAATTTCATTGATATATCCCCTTATTGGTGAATTTTGTACAGTAGATATTATATATGTAAAACAAATAATTAGCAAGTAGTAAATAATTATTTGAATAAAATACCAAAAATTCTACATACTATTTTCAAACCAGTTTAATTAAAAGGAGTATGTATATGAAAGCGACAGGTATTGTAAGAAGAGTGGATGAATTGGGACGACTGGTTATCCCAAAGGAAATTCGCAGAACATTAAGAATCAGGGAAGGCGACCCATTAGAAATTTTTACAGACAGGGAAGGAGAAATTATTCTCAAAAAATATTCACCGGTAGGTGAGCTGGGATTATTTGCAAAGCAGTATGCAGAGTCTCTTGCCCAGACCACAGGCAATATAGTGTGTGTTACTGACAGGGATCAGATTGTGGCAGTTGCAGGAACTTCCAAAAAAGAACTGATGGCCAAGCCCATAAGCAGAATGCTTGAAAAAGTAATCGATGCAAGAGAAAATATCCTTGCTACCAGCACCGACAAAAATTTTGTGGCAATTTCCAATGATGATGATTCTGACATAAAATCACAGGTTATTGCCCCAATTATATGTGAGGGCGATGCAATAGGCGCTGTTATTATGATGACCAGGGAAAATACCGTAAAATTTGGAGAAACAGAGAAAAAATTATGCTTTTCGGCGGCAGGTTTCCTTGGAAAACAGATGGAAAGCTAAAAAATTCCAGAAAAATCGACAAATTAGGCCAAAAACATTGACAAATAGATAAAAAAGGTATATATATGTAGATGGTGGACATAATCTGCCAAATAATAACAATTTACCATTGAGGAGAGTTGTAGAATGAACAAGACAGAATTAGTTGCAGAAATCGCAGCAAAGACAGGTTTGACAAAGGTTAGCAGTGAGAAGGCTCTTAAGGCTTTAATCGAAGCTGTTAGCGCAGAACTCAAGAAGGGTGGCAAAATCCAGCTCGTTGGATTCGGTACATTCGAAGTTACAGAGAGAAAGGCCAGAACAGGTAAGAACCCACAGACAGGCAAGGCTATTAAAATCCCTGCTTCTAAGGCTCCAAAGTTCAAGGCTGGTAAGGCTTTGAAGGAAGCTGTTAATACAAAGCCGGCTGCAAAGTCAAAGAAGAAGTAATTTAACGGATTATTGACAATGAGGGTCCCGCCACTTATGTGACGGGGCTTTTTGTGTGTAAAGCTTATATACAGGAGGGCATATGAGATTAGATAAATATTTAAAGGTTTCACGCCTTATTAAAAGAAGAACCGTTGCAAATGAAGCCTGTGACGGTGCAAGGGTAATGGTTAATGACAAGGTTGTAAAGGCCTCTTATAATGTTAAGGTAGGCGACATAATTGAGATTGCTTTCGGGAACAAGTCTGTAAAGGTTGAGGTTACCGATATCAGGGAGACAACCAAAAAGGACGAGGCGGCCGACATGTACAAATATTTGTAATATCACAAAAATTGCGGAATATATTATTGTAACTTACAAAATATAGGAGGAGCAATTTGGAAGAAAAAAACAGAATTTCGGTGAAATCCCACAAGTTTATTATGGAGGAATGCAAAAAAGCTTATATCACAGGCGTTAATGATGTTATTTCATTTGATTTGAAGGTTGTATTGCTGGAGACATGCTGCGGGATGCTGACAATCAAAGGGGATAATCTGCACGTGAGCAGACTTTCTCTTGAAAAAGGGGAACTTGACATAGACGGCAAAATAGAGGGAGCAACATATTCAGATGTGAGTGGAATCCATAAAAAAAGTCAGAATTTGATGGGAAGGCTTTTTAAATAATGCCGGATTTTTTGTATTATGACGGACTTCATTTTTGTCAGGCAATTATATGCGGTGTTATCTTAAGCCTATTGTATGACTGCATAAGGGTCTGGCGGAGGCTTGTGCCCCACAAAAGAGTTTTCTGGATGGGGGTTGAAGATATTCTTTTCTGGATAGTTGCCGGAATAGAATTGTTTTTGCTGTCCTTTGAGACGAGAAGTGGTATCGTGAGGGGATTTCTGGTTGCCGGGGCCATACTTGGGGCACTGGCATATCAGGTAATTCTGGGGCGTTTTTTGGTAAATATTGTATCAAAAATCCTAAAATTCCCATTGAAAAAACTTAAGGCTTGGGGTACAATTATATCAGACAAAATGCGCAGGGTGCGTATGGCAGGAAAGGAAGAGAAACGTGGCAACAGGCAGAAGACAGCTGAAAAGTAGATATACGGCCAGTATGCGGGCCAGAAGACAGCGGCGTTCCAGCATTATTTCACTGGTTATCAGCGGGATTATAGTTGCAGTGGTTGCGGTGTTTTTCTTTTTTGGAAGGCAGAATCTGGCGGCTAAGAATCAGGAATATGTTGCAAGGAAGGAACAGCTTGAACAGCAGATAGAACAGCAGAAGGATGTGCAGAAGTATCTGGAGGAGCGTACCAAGTATGTACAGACCAAGAAGTACATTGAGGAGATGGCGAAAAGCAAGCTGGGACTTGTATATCCCGATGAGATAATATTCAGACCTATAGTTGATCAATAATCCATTTCGGTTACTGCCGGAATGGATTTTTTTGTCGATGAAAAATTCCGGGCCGGTACACATTTTGACAAAATTTGTGGTGGCATATTATTATAATTTCTTTAATTTAGTAAAGAATTGGAGATATGCCATGAAATTAGGGGAAATGGAAGGCTACGAAAGATTGCACATAATAGATGCCGCCAAGTCTTTTCGCAAACTGGGGGATGCGTGGACTGACACAGACAGTGGACAGGTAGGACTGGCTATGAAACAACAGTTGTTTGCAACGGCACAGCTGCTGGAAAATATTATGGCATACAATGGGCGGGCAGTTAAGCTGGAAAATGGGCACAGACGTGATATTTTAAGGGCTTTGTGGCAAAAGGGAATAAAGGTTGATGACATTGCCTGCTATGAAAATCAGAGAGGACAGTTCTGTCTGTGGATGAGGGCGAAACAGTTCAGGGGCACCTGCGTTACGGTAAGCAGGGCAGCTGCCATTATAAGCAGGTATTTTGACGGGGAATTTGTTTCCCATCAAAGTAACAGGAATATTATAGGAAAAGAATTTGAGGATTATTGTTTTGTACAGGCTCCCAGGTATAAGCTTTTAATCGGAAAAGCGGGATGCCCCGGAGACGGGAATGAAATATCCGGTGATTCAGTTAATATATCTAATCTTGAAAGCTCAAGGACGGTAATAGGGCTCTGGGATGGAATGGGGAACGGAAAACAGGCCAATATAATCAGCGGTCAGGCTGTTGAAATGATGGAATATCTGCTTGAGGCAGGCTTTGACGAGGCTAATGCCATAGGCCTTATTAATTCGGTGTTCAGTGCCAAAATCCAGAATGACAGAACTGTTGCAGTGGATATAGGAATAATAGATTGTTATCTGGGAACTCTCAACTGCCTGAAAATGGGGGCGGTTTCTACTTTTATCAAAAGAGATGGCATAATTGAAGTCATCAAATCTACCACTTTACCAATAGGAATAATGTCGTATGTTGACTGCGACACAACTGTAAAAAAATTATATGATGGGGATTTTATCATTATGGTAAGTGACGGAGTGCTTGAAAATTTTACAAGTGAGGACAAAGAAATGGCTCTTGTGCAGATAATTGCAGGGCTGGATTCCAACAATGCAGGACAGCTGGCCAACCAGATACTTGATGTGGCCCTGAACCAGCTGGACGGAGTGGCAAGGGACGATATGTCGGTAATTGTGGCCGGAGTGTTTGACACAAATATAAAAGTATATTAAAATCAGATAAGAATATTTTTTAGGAGTCTGACTATGCTGCAAAAGATTAAGGCTTATATACAACAGAATAATATGTTAGAGGATTGTCCGAGGGTCATTGTGGCTTTGTCAGGCGGAGCTGATTCAGTCTGCCTGTTACTGGTAATGAATGAACTTAAGGAAGAATTCGGGTATGAGCTTGCTGCAATCCATGTGAATCACTGTATAAGAGGTCAGGAAGCAGATGCGGATGAAGCATTTTGTGTGGAATTATGCAGGAAAAACAATATTGACCTTACGGTGATTAAAAAGGACGTAACAGCCCTGGCAAAAGAGTGGCATATGTCTGTGGAGGAAGCAGGAAGAAAAGTCAGGTATGATGCATTTAATGCTGCACTGGAAGAAGGTATGGGAAGAATTGCAGTGGCCCATCATATGAACGATAACGCTGAAACCATACTTTTTAATATGGCAAGGGGCAGTGCCATGGCAGGGGTTGTGGGAATCCGCCC
>JBJENU010000355.1:0-4945 GCA_051880355.1 Lachnospiraceae bacterium
AAAGCTGTACAACCTGTTTGTAGGTACACCGGATTTTGAACCGCCTGCACATATTATTGACGCTGTTGTGGAGGCTGCTAAAAAGCCGGAAAATTACAAGTATTCTCTTGGCGATTTGCCGGAAATGCTTGAGGCAGTTTCAGACTATTACAAAGACAGGTTCAAAGTGGAAGTCCCTACAGACTGCATTACCAGCGTTAATGGCACCCAGGAGGGCATGGGCCACATTGGACTTGCTCTTTGCGATGAGGGTGATTTGGTTCTGCTTCCTGACCCGGGCTATCCTGCGTTTGAGGCCGGAGCATATATTGGCGGGACAAGACAGTATTTTTACAGGCTTGAGGCACAGAATAATTTTCTTCCGCGCCTTGAAGATATACCTGAGGATGTTGCACGGGAAGCAAAGCTTATGATTGTATCATATCCTTACAATCCGGTCTGCAGTGTTGCGCCTTATTCCTTTTATGAAGAACTTGTGGCTTTTGCGAAGAAATATGACATTTTCATAGTTCACGACAATGCATACTCAGACATTGTTTTTGACGGACAGGTTGGAGGGTCTTTTCTTGCTGTGCCGGGAGCTATGGAAGTGGGCTGTGAATTTTTTTCACTTTCCAAATCCTTTAATACTACCGGAGCGAGAATTTCCTTTTTCCTTGGCAACAAGGACGGAGTGGATGCAATGAAGCTGCTGAGAAGCCAGCTGGATTTCGGTATGTTTTTGCCTGTCCAGTATGGTGCAATTGCAGCACTCAGAGGAGAAAGAGATACTGTAAAGGCCCAGTGCAGGGAATATGAAAAGAGAAGAGATACACTTTGCCGGGGCTTTAGAAGGATAGGCTGGAATGTGCCGGATACACAGGGAACAATGTTTTTGTGGGCACCAATTCCGCCGAAATATACAAGCTCGGAGGAATTCTGCCTTGATTTAGTTGAAAAATGCGGCGTTTTGTGCACACCGGGTTCTGCGTTTGGAGCGGGCGGAGAAGGCTATGTAAGATTTGCACTTGTACTTGACTGTGAGCAGTTAGAGGAAGTAGTTGAGGCAGTGCACACAATCATTTAGGAGATACTATGCAAAAGAAAGTAAAATACAAAATTAAACCGATTCCGGTGGCAATACTGTGTGGGGTGATTATTCTTATTATCGGCGGCGTTGTGGCAATTGTATCAGGTTTTGGCAAAAATCAGGAGCCAAAGCCTACAATAGATGTAAAGCCTGTGGAAAGCCAGTCCCGGTCCTCGCAGGAGAATGAGACACAGGCAGAGACTGTGAAAGTGTCTGTTAAAATTGGCATGGAGGACTGTATTCTCACAACGGACCAGTCTATTAAGGTTACTGTTATGGTTGAACCTTCAGGTACAGATGCTGCCGTTATCTGGAAAAGCTCAGACGAGTCGGTTATGACAGTGACAAGTGATGGCGTTATATCTGCTAAAAAGACAGGAGTGTCAGCCCTTACGGCAACTGTGGGCAATGTTACTGATGCCATTGTGGTAAAATGGGTATCTCCCCAGGAGGGTTCGTCTTCGTCAGTTCCGGTTAATCCGATTATACCGTTGCAGCCTGAAAAACCAACTCAGGGTCAGAGCGTGGAAAATACTACCGGTTCAACCCAGGGCTCAACCCAGGCACCGACTCAGGCACCAACCCAGGGCTCAACCCAGGCACCGACTCAGAAGCCGACTCAAGGTTCAACCCAGAGTCCGACACAAAAACCGACTCAAGGCTCTACTCAAAGCCCGACCCAAGGCTCAACTCAGAGCCCGACAACAGGTAAAGAAGGCTTGAAATCGACTGAGCTTTATGGGATTTTGCCTGATTATGGTTTTACTAGATATCTGGATAATGTTTATGTATACGGAGCTGAAAAAGACAAATATTGCGGAGAAGTTATAATAGAATCAAACGTGGCAACAATATATATAGGCTTGCGGACTGAAGAGTTTGATAACGCTGTTTTGGCGGTACTTACATGCCTTCTTCCCGATAATGCCGGTGAAGTGTGGAAAACTTATCTTAGCGCCGGTTCTGATACTACATTTATGGTGGGTGCAAGAAAGGTGCGGATTGTGACCTCTAAAGGCCATTCCCAGATTGTTGTATGGAACTGATAAAAAAACCTTAAAAAAAAGTAGGAATTGGCAGATAAATGTGGTATAATATACCATAATATATTTTTGATGGGAGATTATTGTGTTAAACGAGAATAAAATCAAAATGATGACAAAGATGGCTATTTTCGAGAAGCATCACGAAAAAGATATGATTTGCCATACCAGATATTATAAAAATGACTATGTAACATATAGCGTAATCAAGTCCACGGCGGCGGCCATAATAGCTTATATTCTTATGGTAGTTATGATAGCAGTCTACAATCTTGATTATATTGTTTCCAATGTGAATAACCTTGACTATGTGGGAATTGGTATTACTTTGGTGTGGACACTTCTTGCGTTTGTTGTGATATATGGAGTTATTGCATATTTTGTATATTCAGCAAGATATGAAAACTCCAGGGAAGATGTCAAGAAGTATTTTTTGAGGCTTACAAGATTAGAGAGATTTTATAATAACCAGAAGAAGTAGGGTGAAAGGAAAGAATTATGGTATTTTTATTAGACTTGAAGGAAAAATTCAAAAAGCTTTACAGGGATTATAATTTTGCACTTGTTCATCTTGCAAGATTTGTTGTGGCATTTGTATCAATGATGCTTATTAATTCATATGTGGGATATATGTCTAAGCTCAATAATATTCTGGCAGTGCTGGCAGTTGCGGTGATTGCGACAGTGCTCCCGAATGGCGCAACGATTGTCATTCTGTCACTTGTTCTGGTACTTCATCTGTATGCTCTTATTCCTGAGCTTGCGATTGTTGCACTGGCAGTATTTTTAGTGATGTATCTGCTGTATTTCAGATTTACGCCAAAGTCAAGCTATCTGCTGATTATTACGGCTGCTTTATGTGCACTTAAGGTGCCATATATAATTCCTGTTGCGGCAGCACTGTTAAGTGGCCTGGCATCTATTATACCTACATGTTTTGGCGTAATTGTTTATTATATTATCCAGAATGGCGCTGAATATGAGGTTGCCATGTCCAATCAGGGAAATCAGGTGATTTCTTTTACAATGGGAAGCCTTGTGAACAACAGGGCTATGCTTATAACTCTTGTGGCATTCATTGTAACCATTATTCTTGTGTATGTTGTCAAGAGACTTTCTGTTGACCATGCATGGGTATATGCAATTTTTTCAGGCGTGGTAGTACAGTTCCTGGTTATGATTATAGGCAAGCTTATTCTTAAGGCAGATATAGATATCGTTTTTCTTATTGTGGGAACATTGCTTGCGGCAGGACTTTCTTTCATACTTCAGGTTATGTTTTTCAATCTTGATTACAAACGCACTGAATATGTACAGTATGAGGATGACGAGTATTATTACTACGTTAAGGCTGTGCCTAAGGTGGTAATTGCAAGCAGCAACCGCCAGGTGACCACTATTAATGAGCGCAAGGCGAAGCGCACTGACAAATTGTCATCTAAGACTGTTGCGCCTGTTAAACGCAGCATACAGGATGATGATATTAGTATTGAATTTGTAAATGATGATGAGGAGTAATTTTCGGTCATAATTTTGGAAAGGAGTAAAGTGAATGTCAACAATCAGTAATTTTTTTGATGATTATCTTGCCAATGTTTATATTCCGCAGATTAATTTTTCTGACATTATCGAGATAATTATTTTGGCATTTGTATTGTACAATGTTTTAGTATGGATTAAAGACAGTCGTGCATGGGCACTCCTTAAGGGTATCATCATAGTTGTAGTATGTATGCTTATTGCAGTTATACTTAATTTGAAGACTATTTTGTGGATTGGAAGTAAAACAATCAGTGTGGGCATTATTGCACTGGTGATTATTTTCCAGCCTGAGCTTAGAAAGGCACTGGAACAGCTGGGCCGCAAAAGGATTTTTGACGGTCTGCCGTTTTTTGATAACAACAGGGACAAGGAAGAACGCTTCAGCGCCAAAACAGTCAATGAACTTGTCCGTGCTACATATGAGCTGGCAAGAAATAAAACAGGCGCTCTTATTGTAATTGAGCAGGATATGCGCCTTACTGAATATGAGAATACAGGCATAGAAGTGGACGCTGTTGTTACAAGCCAGCTTCTTATAAATATTTTTGAACATAATACACCATTGCATGACGGTGCTGTAATTGTCAGGAATGACAGAATTACTTCTGCCACATGTTATCTGCCGTTGTCGGATAATATGAAGCTGTCTAAGGATTTGGGAACAAGACATCGTGCAGGCGTTGGTATAAGTGAAGTTACTGACAGCTTTACAATTATTGTCTCAGAGGAGACGGGAGCCGTCTCTGTTGCAGTGGGAGGAGAACTTGTCAGAAATCTGGATGCGGAATCCTTCAGGAATAAGTTGGAGCATTTGAGAACCAACTCTGTGGATGCCAAATCTCTCAAATTATGGAAAGGGAGGTTGAAGCATGAAGGAAAAAATGTTAAATAATTTCAGCCTGAAAATCTTATCTGTAGTTGTGGCCATTGTTTTCTGGGTTGTTATTGTCAATATTTATGACCCGTCAATTAAAGTTACCGTAAGCGGTGTTACGGTTCAGCTTCTTAACGAGGATTCTCTTTCTAATATGGGTTACAGCTATGAAATCGAGGATGGAAGTAAAATTTCCGTGTATGTATCGGGACCAAGAAGTCTTGTGAGCAACATCAGCGCATCTGATATAGTTGCAACTGTGGATTTGAGTACAGTTAATATTTATTCTGATTATGTAGATATAGCCGTTAAGCTTCAAAAGAGCGGAACCGGTTATGCAGCTGTGCAGGTGGCACCTAAAACCACTGCAGTAAAGGTAAGCATTGAGAACCGTGCCACCAGGACCATAGATATAGT
>JBJENU010000356.1:0-4919 GCA_051880355.1 Lachnospiraceae bacterium
GTGACACAGGACGGATATCGTTACGTTCTGGGTTCAGTGCTTTCACAGGTACTGCTTCATCAGTCAATTATCGGCCTTGAAGCTAAGGCTGCATTGGATAAATATAATGTTAAGCCTGATATCATTATCGGTTGTGCAGGCGGCGGTTCTAACCTTGGTGGTCTTATTTCACCATTTATGGGAGAAAAGTTAAGAGGCGAGGCTGATTACCGCTTCATCGCTGTTGAACCGGCATCATGCCCAAGCCTTACAAGAGGTAAGTATGCTTATGACTTCTGTGATACAGGCGCAATCTGTCCTCTGGCAAAAATGTACACACTGGGCAGCAGCTTTATGCCATCTCCAAACCATGCAGGCGGTCTTCGTTATCACGGCATGAGCTCAGTTCTCTCACAGCTTTATGATGATGGCCTTATGGAAGCTACAAGTGTTGAGCAGACTGCTGTATTTGCAGCAGCTGAACAGTTTGCCAAGGTTGAAGGTATTCTTCCTGCTCCTGAGAGCAGCCATGCAATCAGAGTTGCCATCGATGAAGCCTTGAAGTGCAAGGAAACCGGCGAAGAAAAGACAATTCTTTTCGGTCTTACTGGCACAGGCTACTTTGATATGTATGCTTATGAGAAGTTTAACAATGGCACAATGTCAGACTATATTCCAACTGATGAGGATATTGCTGCAAGTCTTGCCAAGCTGCCTAAGATGGAATTCTAACAAAACATATATTTTCAGCCCCTTTCAATCCGGAAGGGGCTGTTTTAATCTTAAAAAAGAATTAAATATATATTATTTTGTTGCAATTTGCTTCTTTTTTGCATATAATGTTTATAAAAGGAGGACATAATTATGACAACAATAAGTTTGAGGTTTGATGATCAGATGAAAAAAGAACTTGATGAGATGTGCGATGCTATGGGAATGAACTTAACAACATTCTTTACGATATATGCAAAGAAGGCTCTCAGAGAAAGAAGAATCCCTTTTGAAATAGAAGCACCAGTCTCATCGGGACACATAGAGAAATTGTTAGATGAAGCTGATGATGTGGCAGGAGAAAGTAGCGGACGTATGTCACATGAGGAAATATTTGCAGGTTTGAGAAGGAGAGTCAATGGCTGATTGTAATTATCAATTAAGATATTTGCCATTGTTGCCAGAGTTCCCGTTGCAGAATCCTTTCAACCGTACTGTTCAAAAAAGGATAGAAAATATCTATATTATAGAATTTATGTTGATAATTTTGTGGTTTATTATGTGGTGATAGATGACCAGGGCTCAGATAAAATTATGGAAGTAAGAAGATTATTATATATTGGACAAGATAGAGATACTATAGTATAAAACATATATTTTCAGCCCCTTTCAATCCGGAAGGGGCTGTTTTAATTGTATAGGAAACTTCGTTCCTATACAATTAAAACGCTCCGCGAGGATGCACACTCGCGCGTACAAGGCAGATGTCGCCTATGCGACCGCGCTCGGCGCGAGAGTCCGCAAGCGGACTCTTCTTATCTTCTAACTATTCTTTTCAACAAAATTCTTGATTGCTGCAAAGCTCTCTTTGCTGAGTACGTGCTCGGCGTGGCAGGCATCATAGGCGGCAATATCAGCAGGAACGCCCATGCTCACAAGCCAGTTGGTTAAAAATTCATGACGCTCATAAATCATCTCAGCGATAGCCCTGCCGGATTGGGTAAGGGTGATAAAGCCTGATTCAGAAACTTCAATGTGGTTCTTTTCACGCAGATTCTTCATGGCGATGCTGACAGAAGATTTTTTGAAATTAAGTTCATTTGCTATATCTACAGCCCGTACTACAGGCAATTTTTTACTCAAAATAAGTATTGTCTCAAGATAGTCTTCAGCAGACTGGTTACTTTGCATAACCTCATCCTCCCCTAATCTATACTGTATATAGTGGTACTATAACATATTTGGAAAAATTTTTCAACATAGTTATTGACAACTAATGAAAGTTAGTATATACTAACTAATGCAATTAGAAAAATCCACTTGTATTTTTAGAAAGAAGGTTGATATTATGCCACTTACAATGTTAAAAGAAGGAGAAGAAGGCACTGTGGCAAGAATTGGCGGCAGGGAAGACGTTAAGAAGTTTCTGGAGAGCCTGGGTTTTGTTACGGGCAGTGTTGTGTCGGTGGTTTCATATATCGGCGGTAATCTTATTGTTAATATCAAGGATTCCAGAGTAGCTATCGGAAAGGATATGGCTAATAAAATACAGGTAATATGACTAAAAAGGAGATATGAGCTTATGAAAACATTAAGAGAAATTCCCTGCGGACAGACTGTAACTGTCAAAAAGCTTGACGGCGAGGGACCTGTCAAAAGACGTATTATGGATATGGGAATTACAAAAGGCGTTGAAGTCTATGTCCGGAAGGTAGCACCCTTGGGTGACCCCATAGAAGTAACGGTAAGAGGCTATGAATTGTCTTTGCGGAAGGCAGATGCCCGGATGATTCAGGTTGAGTAGATTATTTTTTTAATTATAAGTTAGTTTAGACTAACTATATAGGAGGAAGAAAAATGTCGATTAAAATTGCATTGGCAGGTAACCCTAACTGCGGTAAAACAACATTGTTTAATGCTTTGACAGGTGCTAACCAGTTTGTTGGCAACTGGCCCGGTGTTACTGTGGAGAAGAAGGAAGGTCGTTTAAAGGGTAATAAAGAGGTGATAATCACAGACCTTCCCGGTATTTACTCGCTTTCACCATATACTCTGGAGGAAGTGGTGGCAAGAAACTATATTATTAATGAAAAGCCGGATGCAATCATTAATATTGTTGATGGCACTAATCTTGAGAGAAATCTGTACCTTTCAACCCAGATTATGGAGCTTGGTATTCCGGTGATTATAGCTGTCAATATGATGGACGTAGTTAAAAAGAACGGGGACAGGATTAATACAGATAAGCTGGCTAAGGCTCTTGGCTGTCAGGTAGTTGAGATTTCGGCACTTAAAGGAACGGGTATTGATGAAGCTGCCAATATGGCTGTAGCCCTGGCACGGCAAAAGAAAGCCGGTAAGGTGGTGCATAGCTTTGATTATTCAATAGAAACTGCAATTACCTCGGTTTCGGATAAAATTACCGGAGTTGATGAAGCGCAGAAGAGATTTTTTGCAATAAAACTTCTTGAAAAAGATGATAAGATTGGCGTATTATTAAATCAGTTGGTTGATGTTTCATCAGAGATTAAGACGCTGGAAGATAAGTTTGATGATGACGTTGAATCAATTATCACTAATGCCAGATACACATATATTGCATCAATAATTAAGGAATGTTTTATCAGGGCAAAAACAGGCAGAAAAGAAACTACTTCTGATAAAATTGATAAGATTGTTACTAACAGATGGCTGGCACTTCCTATTTTTGCGGCAGTGATGTTTTTAGTGTACTATATTGCGATGGTAACTGTAGGTACGGCAGCCACAGACTGGGCCAATGACGGCTTATTTGGTGATGGCTTCCATCTTTTTGGAATTGGCGGCAGTGCTTATGAGGAAGCTGCCGACGAGTGGGGAAGCACGCCGGACATTATCGAAGCTTACCTTGAGCAGTTGGATGCCGGATATGATATGGATTCAGTTGGTGAAAGGCTTGAAGAAATTAAAGCTACCGTCAAAGATGGCACCACTGTTCAATACGAAGTTGAAGATGAGGAAACTCTTGAAATAACAAGCAAGGAAGCTGGCAGCCAGGATATACTTGCAGCTCTTGATACCTTTGAAAAGTTTGAAGGTGAAGAACCGGATCCGTCTGCTTATGGTGTGTGGGTTCCGGGAATTCCTGTTATGTTTGAAAATGGTCTTGATGCAATCAATTGTGCAGACTGGCTGAAAGGACTTATTCTGAATGGTATTGTAGCCGGTGTTGGTGCAGTTCTTGGTTTCGTTCCGCAGATGCTTGTACTTTTCATTCTTCTGGCATTCCTTGAAGGATGTGGATATATGGCTCGTATTGCTTTTATTCTTGACAGAATTTTCAGAAGATTTGGCTTGTCAGGCAAGTCCTTCATTCCTATTCTTGTTGGTACAGGATGCGGAGTTCCCGGTATTATGGCATCACGTACAATTGAAAATGAGCGTGACCGCAAAATGACGGTAATGACAACAACATTTATTCCATGCGGAGCTAAGACGCCATTTATCGCAATGATTGCCGGCGCCATTTTTGGTGGTTCTGCATGGGTGGCAACATCTGCCTACTTTATCGGTATGGCATCAATTATTTTATCAGGTATTATTTTAAAGAAGACAAGAATGTTTTCAGGGGATCCGGCACCTTTTGTTATGGAACTTCCTGCATACCATCTTCCAACAATAGGTGCGCTGCTTAGAAGTATGTGGGAGCGTGGCTGGTCGTTTATCAAGAAGGCTGGTACAATCATCCTGCTTTCTACTATTGTTGTATGGTTCCTTACAAGCTTTGGTTTTGCTGATGATGGGTTCAGAATGCTTGCGGAGGATGAGATTGATGTAAGTATTCTGGCAAAGGTCGGTAATGCAATTGCCTGGATATTCACTCCTCTTGGATGGGGTAACTGGCAGGCAACTGTTGCATCAATAACAGGTCTTGTAGCCAAGGAGAATATTGTTGGTACAATGGGAATCCTTTATGGAGGCGGGGAGGTGTCTTTGTATGTAGCACTGGCGGCCACATTTACCAAGCTTGCAGGTTTCTCGTTCCTTTTGTTTAACCTTCTGTGCGCTCCTTGCTTTGCAGCCATGGGTGCCATTAAGAGAGAAATGAACAGTGGCAGGTGGACCTGCTTTGCAATTGGTTATCAGTGTGTATTTGCCTACGTTGTGGCACTTTGTACATATCAGATTGGCACATTTATCGACGGAGGTGCATTTGGTGTGGGTACAGTGGCAGCAATTATTCTGGTAAT
>JBJENU010000357.1:0-4870 GCA_051880355.1 Lachnospiraceae bacterium
TGGGTCATTTCATTGCCACGCTCGCCACAGCCGATATAAATAATAATATCTGCATTGGACCATTTTGCAATCTGGTGCTGTGTCATTGTTTTACCTGTTCCAAAACCTCCGGGTACAGCAGCTGTGCCGCCTTTTGCAATTGGAAAAAGGGTGTCAAGAATTCTCTGACCGGTTATAAGGGGTTCACTTGCAGGATATCTTTTTTCAATAGGTCTTGGGACTCTTATAGGCCATTTCTGGGTCATGGTAAGAGTCTGTGTTGAGCCGTCTTTTAATTCCACAGTGACAAGAGGGTCATTAATTGTGTATTCACCGTCGGCGACAACTGAAAGGACACGTCCGCTTATATTGGGAGGAACCATTACCTTATGGACAATTGCCCGGGTTTCCACAACCTCTGCAATTATTTTTCCGCCAAAAATTTCATCGCCGCTTCTGACAGTAATGTGAGTCGGCCACTTCTTGTCAGTATCAAGGGAGTCCACAGCAACGCCACGGCTGATGTAAGCTCCTGACTGGGCGGCAATTTTGCCAAGAGGACGTTCAATACCGTCAAAAATGTTATTTAGTATGCCCGGAGCCAGGGTTACGCTGATTGCGCTTCCCGTACCCCATACCTCCTCACCGGGTTTAAGACCGGTGGTTTCTTCAAAGACCTGAATGGTGGTGCGGTTTTTATTTAGGGAAATAACTTCACCTACCAGACGTTCTTTGCCAACGTAGACCATTTCTGACATTTTAAAATTAACATCACCATCAATATAGATTACAGGACCATTTATGCCATAAATAATGCCTTTACCTGCCATTTCCTGAACCTCCTGTAAATGTAAATGAGTCGGCAGCCTCCGCAAGTCTGCTCTCGAATGAGTTGTCAATGAGAATATTTTTTGAGCGGATAACTGCACGCATACCGCCGCCAAATGGGTACTTGCTTACAGAAATGTGAGCTCCCGTGTTAGCCTGAAGGGATGAAAGGTAGGTTGCATCGTTAGGGTCAATGTAGATATTGATTTCATCCCTGCCTGCAAATTTAAGAGCTTCCTTAATCTTGCGGACAAGAAAACGTTCATATTCAGGAGTATCCATAAAAATGGCAAGCTTATTGCGCACCTCAACAATGATTTTTTCCTTTAATTCTTCCTGTTTTTTTCCCTGTTTCCGCTTAATCTCCAACTGCCTGTCAGCCAGCTCCTTGTTGAACTGGATGCGGGTATTTTCAGACTGGGATTTAAGCCGGATAGCCATCTGTTCGTCAATAGTTGCCTTGTATTCTTCATAATCAGCATCAATGGCCCGGGAGGTATTTTCAATAAGCTCATCACTTTGCTGCATGGCATCGCAAAGTGCCGCTGCGGAAAAACGTTTTAACTTTTCTTCGGTAGTCAAGGTAAATCACCCTTTCTATAAAAAATATGTTACAGCTTAATCCCTATGGCTTCATTGACATATGAGGTAATAAAGTCTGCCTTGCGGCCTGTACCATGGCGGTCAGGGATTTCAACTAAAAGCGGCTGTTTTCTGTTCAGTTTCAAGTCGTTAATTATATCAGGAAATTCGCCGGCAAGTTTTTCAGTAATAAGAAGAATGCCGATGTCGCTGCGGGCAAGAACATTGTCCAGAGCTTTGCCCAGCTCATCCCTTTTGTGGACAACAACTCCGTCAATTCCGCTTAAACGCAGGCCGGTATAGGTATCAATGTTGTCACTTATTAAAAACATCTTCATTAAAATTACCTCTGATTAAAGCTTACCAAGGATACTGAAGGAAATAATCAAGCCGTACAGACACACACCTTCTGCAAGTCCGATGAAAATGAGGGACTTACCAAGAAGGGAAGAGTCTTCGCTGATTGCACCAAGGGCAGCACTTGCGGCACTTGCAACGGCAACACCGCCACCGATGCAGGACAGGCCTGTAACCAGAGCGGCTGCAATGTATCCGAGACCTGTTGCAATGCCTGACTGTGAAGCTTCTGCGGCTGCCTCAGCTGCCTGAGCGGGAGTTGCAGTACCGAAAAGTAAAATTGTTCCGATAATAACTGTCGAGAAGAAGAAAAATGCATTGGCTGCAAGGCTCTTCTTGTAGCGTTTTTTGTTTTTCTCTCCGATGAGAAAATATCCAAATGGGATAACAATGCTTAAAATAAGTGCAATTGAAAGTAATATTGCTGTCATGGTTAAATTCCTCCGTTTATTGTTTTTTATTGCTGTATGGTTTAAATGGTCGTCCCGTTCCTTTGTAGAATCTTGAGAACATCTCGTAATATTCAAGTCGAAGCACCTGAATACCAACGATTAAACCTTCAAGTCCAGATACAAGAATATTGCCCAGAACCACCACTATCCAGTTAGGGTCACCACTCTCAGCCCCTGCAAGCATAAGCACCACCTGCATCATGGCACCGTGGCTTATGGCAAATGCGCCGATACGCACAAAAGAAATTGTGTTGGACACATAGCTGAGTAATACTTCAAACATTTCAAAAAATGTCTGGCAAATGAACATTCCCTTTTCAGCAGGAAAAATATGTGACTTTTTCTCTACCAGATTAAGAAGAGGTTCTTTCAGTGCTATTATTATGAGAGGTATCACAAACATCACAACAAGGACGATTCCCCCGGGAAGCGGATTACCTGTCATCAAAAGGATAATTGCAATTACAAATGATAAATAGAATACAAAACCTGCAAGTGCATTGTGGTCGAAAAATACTTCATCAACCCTGCGTGCCTTAATACCGTTAATTATGTGCATAATCATTGTGACAAGCACAAGGAACATACCAAAAACTATGGACACAATAAGTATAGTATTCATATTGCCCATCATTGGAAGGCCGTTAATCATAGCTTTCTGAGGATTAAGCCACAGCTGTGGCAGTATATCTTCAAATCCGAAAAAGCTTCCGTAGAGGAACCCAAATATGGTTGAAAAAATACCGGCATAGCCAATGATGGCCGCAAGGCGCATACCTTTTATTTTGTACAGGAGGAATCCTCCTAAAAACAGGCACAGGCCCTGTCCCACATCGCCGAACATAACGCCGAAAATAAAGGCATATGTAACGGCAATAAAAAATGTAGGGTCAAGCTCGTTATAGGCCGGAAGGCCATACATTTCCGTAAACATTTCAAATGGTTTAATGAGCCTGAAATTTTTTAATTTGGTTGGCGGTGTGCTGATTGTAGAAGCAGCACCTTCGTCCTCTACCAGACAAATGTCCGGCTCATTCTCCGCCTCAGCCAGAAATTTTTTTGCCTGTGACCGTGGCATCCAGCCGCATAGGATAAAGAAGTCAACCTCATGCTTGGAGGTGCAGGCCGCCATTTTTCTTACGTCGAAGTTTTGTGACAATTCAAAAAGCTTGACGTTGGCAGCTTTAAGTTTAGGGAGAATTTCCCGGAAAGCTGCCCGGCTTTCATCCTGAAGCTTTTTCAGCTGTGCCTCCAATTCGGTAATTTCAACAGAAATCTGGTTATAAACTTCTTTTGCAGAGCCGTCATACTGGTCAGGAAGCTCAAATTTGGTAAAGTGCAGAGAAGCAAAAATTGAATCAATTTTGTCATACTGTGCAGCAGGTGAAAAATATGCACCCCATACATATTCGGAATTTTCCTGACTTTTAACAAAAATTGCATCTATGGTGGAATCTACATATTTTACAAACTTTTCATAGCAATCCTTGGGCATTTTGCCAAAGCCGTAACGGATGAATTTGAAGTGAAGTACATCCTTTATGCTGTAATCAATTTGTGTAAAGGGCTCAATCTGGGTCAGATAAGTTCTTAACCTGCCCATATTGTCGTTTAGTTCTTCCTGTTTGGTACGGTACTCAGTGTAAATTGCCTCAGCATCCGATACTACCTGGAGGGCGGTTCCTGCATCCATATCACCGTCATAGGTTCTGCCATCGTCAGCTATATTGTTCAGTATTTCTTCAGAATGGTTGTAGCTGTCTCTGTAAGGGCATGCCCCTGTGTAAGGAGTCAGGTCAGACACATCTTTAAGTTCGGTCAGGGCATTTTCCAGCTGGAATTCATATTTGGACAGGTATTTTTCAATGACTCTGTCCAGGGAATCCTTAGGACCTGTGACCGTAAGAAACTCCATTTTTTCTATCATATATGACCTCCATACTAAATGTTGGCAAGGATTGAATTAGTGTCCATGCCGTAACGTATACCTTCTATTATAGAGATAATTCGATTACATTCGGTTTCCTTTTTGTATAAATATTCATTAATAACAGCGGCAGAATAAGGATTGTGCCTGCTGATTTTGTTATTTACAGTATCCTGAAGCTTATAGTAAATGTCCTCAGGAGAAAATTTGCCATCGTCCGGCACAAACTTGCCATAATAGGAAACTTCCATAAGTGATAAAAGGGATTCTACCGAGTCTGCTTCAATCATTGCCGTAAGCTGGGAAGCCTTAAGTTTGTGGTGGATTGGTATTATCATGGAATAAATCTGTCCGGTACTGAAGTTAAGGTACTTTTTGGCACGATAAATCCACATAAAATTAAGCATATCAATCTCAGTGCCGTATATGCAGGTAACAGACTCCAAGTCCCTGCCCTTAAGATACTTCCTGGTCTTTTTCCAAAATTGGGTGAAATAGTATGTATCCAGAGCCATTCCATATTCTGCAAGACCTGCATCAGTCTGCTGGGAAATATTGCTCAAAAGCTGGTAAAGGTCGCTGTCTGCCGTGTTGTTTATAAATTCGCTTATGGTGGTTGATAAGCCAAGTGCGTTCAAATCAATTCCCGTGTGCTTTAGGAAAAAGTCGTGGATTACCGAGAAGTCCAACTGGATTTTTTCTATACTGAAAAGGGAACATAAACATGCCTTTACAAGAGATATCT
>JBJENU010000358.1:0-4852 GCA_051880355.1 Lachnospiraceae bacterium
AGCCAGGGCACATATTAAAAAACTTAAGCCTGTTTTTCTAAGCAGTCTGTATAACGTCAGCCCTATTATTGACAGGTGCAATCCGCTTATGGCAAGTATATGTGAAATTCCATTTTCCTGAAAATCTTTACTTACCTCACTGTCAAGCCCGCTTTTATCGCCCATTGTAATTGATTTCAACAGTTCTTTTGTATCATCAGTGGCAATGTCATCAATATTTTTTAAAAAGCGTTTCCTGAAAGCATCCAAAAATTGAAAATATCCGTTGGCCGGCTTTATAACCTTTATTTCTCCGCTGCCCCTGACCCATATATTCTGCATTTTATAATACCATTCATTGTCAAATTCTCCGTGGTTTCGTGGTGCCTCAAATGCAGCAGGAATATATGTTACCTCCACTTCATCTCCTGCTATGCAGTCAATACTTTCAGCAGTAATCAGGATTTCTTCCCCGCCTTTTATAAATACTTTAAAATAATCACTTTTTTCCTCTATTTTTTTTACAGTACCTGTAAATATAACCTGTTCTCCGATTTTACCATACATCGGTGTAGGTGTAACAGCCTTCTGGGTAAGTGTCATTCCAAGAAAAACAAAAGAAATTATAAGAATAATTCCGCTTATTTTCATAAGCTTTTTCAGATAAAAAATAAATAGAGTCAGAAACAGAATTAAGATAAGGATTTCCCTGCAGGGGACTTTTGCCAAAACACTAAGGTCACCTGCAAGAAAACATATAAGTGCAATTAAAATTGGTCTTTTTATGAATCATTCCCCCTGTACTAGGACTGGGTAACCAAATCAAAATCCGGTTCAAACAGTTGATCAAGGCTTATTGATTCTCTGAACTTAATATCTGATTTACCGTCAATGGTAATTGCCACACTGTTAATATTGGCAAGCTCACACAGGCTGTTGACTACTGAATAGATGGAAACCTCTGCCGTAACATTTACCATTGAGGATGACATACTGGAGCTTAAATTGACATAGCATACTCCATTTTTAACGCTTATTCCAAGCAACGTCAAATCTGACGGCAATGTTGCCTTAAGATTATTTCCGTTAGGCCCTGCAATAAGCTGTTCCACAATTACCTTCTCAATATTGACCGACTTGGAATAAGCAACCTGTATGGTCTGGGGAGTAAGCCTATCACCGTTGTCATTGGCAAAATACAGCTTAAGACTGGTCCATGCAAGATTGCTCATCTGGGAATCTGCATCATCAACAAAGTCATCTGCGGCCATAAGTCCTACAATACTTCCGTTGGAATACTTAATAAGTTCACCGCCGCTGTATATTGAAACATAGTCAATGCCTTCAATCTGCGTCAGAGTTTTTACAACTGCCGTTCTGTATAATATTTCCGAGACACTATCCATACGGTCATAATCAGCACTAAAGTACAAAAATACCACTTTATTCTTGATTGAGATGTCAAGAAGTTCAACGCCTTCGTTTTTAATAATTTTATAATCATCTGTTTTAGGCGGTTTATTCATAGCCTCTAACAGTTCCTGCGAAAGCTCCGCCAAATCCGTGGCAGTTGCCTGATATGTCTTTTCAACCAGTTTGTAGCCTTCCCTGTCCTTAAAATATACTTTATATTCATTTTTTTCACTGCCGCCACAGCCTGTTACCGCAAACATAAGCAACAGCATAAAAGAAAATATTAATTTTTTCATAAATTATTCATCCTTATTAGAGATGTAATTAATAGGAATCCGCACAGTGAATACCGTACCTGTGTCTTCTTCGCTGTGAAGCTTAATATCACCGTGATGCATGGTAATACAGCTCTTGACAATTGCAAGTCCAAGTCCGGTACCGCCGGACTGTCTTGAGCGAGCCTTATCAACACGATAAAATCTGTCAAAAACCCACTGCTGGCTTTCTTTTGGAATTCCTATGCCGGAATCCTCCACCCTGACATAAAAATACTGGTAATCTGCATTAAGTGACACATGAACCCAGCCTTCCTCCTTGTTGTATTTGATGGCGTTCTCAACAAGATTGGAAATTGCCAGAGTTATCTTAACCTCGTCAACCTCTGCAACTACAGGTCTAAAGCTCTCCAGCACCAGTTCAACATTTTTCTTAGCTGCAATTGGTCTTAGCCTTTTTAAAATAAGCTCCAGCAAATCATTAATGTTAACTGAACTGATATTGACAACAGGGTTATTTCTGTCAAGTCTTACAAGAGAAAGCAAATCGTCTATGATTTTACTTTCCCTGTCAATCTCGTCCACTATATCCTGCATAAATTCCTTGTACAGCTCTGCCGGAACATTCTCCTGCCCATTTAAAGAATCAGCCAGAACCTTCATTGATGTAATAGGTGTTTTTAACTCATGGGATACATTGGATACAAATTCCTTACGGGATTCTTCTTCCTTTTGAATCTTTGACATTGTATCGTTAAACACTTCCGCCAATTCCTCAAGTTCAGTATACTGACCTGATGAAGCGTTGCCGTCATAATATCCCATGTTAGTTTCATGAACCTTATGAATAAGTCTGTTAATCGGCTTGACAATAAGCTTCGCAACAAAAACGCCTGCCAGCATAACAAGCACAATCATTGTAACCCGGACCACATGGCTGTCCCTTACACCATCATTAAAACCTACCAGGTCGTTAAGGGATCTGTCCAAAACCACAACGCAATAGACTTTACCATCATTACCCTTAACAGGGGAAGCAATTTCAATTGATTTTGTGGCAGAATCATAAGAATTACTGCTGGTTCCCGTAGCAACTGCCTTAAGCACGTTGGAAGAAATAATGGTCTTGTTCTTCTCATACGCATAGGTATCAAGTCTTATAACAAAATCCGCATCAACAAGCATCATTCTGGCATCATAAACCTCAGAATAATATTCAAATGCCTTGTTAATCACTCCCATACTGTCAGACAGTTTATCTGCATACTGTGACATTTCAACACTCAGCGTACTTGCCTTTAACTGCAAATCTGACTTGTACTGTTCAAGGAATTCACTTTGTAAACGGTATTGTGTATAGCTGTCCAGCACAATTATGCAAAGACAGCAAAAAAACACTACCATAGACCATATTCTGAACGTCAGACTGTGAATACCCCTGTCAATTTTATTTAAAAGATTAGTTAATTTATGCTTCAAAGTAATATCCTACTCCCCACTTAGTGTGCACAAATGTCGGCTCACTTGAATTAGGCTCAATCTTCTCCCTGAGACGTCGCACATGAACATCAACTGTTCTTGCATCGCCCGGATAATCTGCTTCCCATACCGCCTTAAGTAAATCATCCCTGTTATACACCTTCCTTGGATTGCTGGCCATAAGATAAAGAATATCATACTCCCTTGCGGTAAGATTAATTTCCTTTCCTGAAATCGTAACACTTCTTGAATCTAAATCAATTATCATATCGCCGGCAACAAGCTTCCTGCCTGCATCTTTTTTACCATTGCCGCCCTTTCTTCTCATTATTGCCTTCATTCTTGCCTTAACCTCAAGAATATTAAAGGGCTTGGTAATATAATCATCTGCACCATACTCAAGGCCAAGAATTTTATCCATATCATCTCCCTTGGCAGTAAGCATTATTATAGGCATATCAGAAAATTCCCTGACCGCCTGACATACCTCAAGACCGCTCATCTGTGGCAGCATTACGTCAAGAAGAACCATATCGTATTCACATGTGCGGCACTTTTCCAGAGCCTCAGCTCCGTCATACGCACAATCCACCTCATAATCATCCTGCATAAGACTGAATCTTATACCTTTTACAATCAATTTTTCATCATCAACAACTAATACCCTTTTACTCACTTTAATCTCCTAATTAAGTAACTTTAATATAATCTTTGAGCTTCAAAAATGCTGCTTCCTTTATTCCCGGTACAAGCATAATATCTTCAACGCTTTTAAAGCTGCCATGGCTGCTTCTGTAACTTATAATATCTTCTGCCCTGCTCTGCCCAATCCCCGGCAGCGTCATGAGTTCCTGCTTGGTGGCAGTATTGATATTAATTCTGGAATCTTTATATTCACTTATCTCGTCAGTTCCCGGCACATAAATGCGTTGCCCATCGCTTATCTGTTCTGCAAGGTTAAGATTATCCACAAATGCTGACTTAGTAACTCCGCCTGCTGCCTCAATAGCATCAGTGACCCTTGAGCCATGTTCCAGCCGGTACACTCCCGGATTCATCACCTGACCGCAGACATAGACCATTGGCTTTGTCTGTTCAGAAGAATACTCCTGCAAATCCGCTGTGTTACTGTCAATTATAATCCCCTCATTATTTTCCATGTCAGAACCTATAGAGCTATGAAGTACACAGAAAAAACCTGCTACTGTAAAAACTCCTGCACATAGCAGGTTTTTGGCATTTTTCTTAATAAAATCATGCATAGATTACCACCTTAATGGCAAAAATCCACTCAAATCCCCATATGCATACTTAAATTGTACCAAAAAATTAAATTATTACAAGACAAAACTTGAATTATTTTTATTTCTTTAGTAGAATTATATGTAACTGTTTATTATTTGGAGGGAATTATGACAACTGACAATGGAAATATTGGTAAAAAATCCCGTTTACACCTGTTTGAATGGGACGAAAACTCTCGCATACCGGGTGGTGGCATAACCTATATCCTGGCATTTACCATTCCGCTTATAATATTTATTGCAATTTATATATCGAGAGGTATATATCCTTTTGGAAACAACTGCTTTCTTCGGACAGATATGTATCACCAGTACGCTCCTTTTTTTGCTGAACTCAACAACAAGCTGTCCGAGCATACAAGCCTTGCTTATTCGTGGAACATCGGCATGGGCACCAATTTT
>JBJENU010000359.1:0-4841 GCA_051880355.1 Lachnospiraceae bacterium
GTCGTGATAGACCAAACTGCATTAGGGAAAAATGTGTAAAATGTTCTCCTAAGCGCTAGTTGTGGGTTCGATTCCCGCTGGGAACAGTTTTTTATGCAGTAATAATTGTAATCAGTTATTACTGCATTTTTATTTTATGTCAGATATTTGTTGACTCTCCACTTACGGGAGAGTGTATACTGTTCCTGAAAAGATGAGGAGGTATATGTTATGTTGGAACCTATTAAAATCAGAGGATTAAAGCAGAATAATCTTAAAAATATTTCTCTTGATATTCCCAAAAATAAAATTGTTGTTTTTACAGGTGTATCAGGCTCCGGTAAATCAAGTATTGTTTTTGATACGGTTGCTGCCGAAAGTCAGCGCCAAATGAACGAAACTTATAGCGCCTGGGTCAGGGGCAGATTGCCAAAGTACGATAAACCCAATGTAGAATTTATTGATAACCTTAATTCATCTGTTATTATCGACCAGTCCCGGCTTGGCGGAAATGCAAGGTCGACAGTTGGTACAATTAGCGATATGTATTCTCTTTTGCGTTTGATGTTTTCAAGAATTGGTACACCAGTTGTTGGACCTGCATCATTTTTTTCTTTTAATAATCCTAATGGTATGTGTCCGGAATGTGCAGGCATCGGCAAAATTATGGATTTGGATATAACCAATGTAATCGAGGATGACAAAACATACGACGAGGGTTTCTTTAATCTGCCCGCTTTTGGTGTGGGCAATTACTACTGGAAGATGTACAGGCGTCCGGAGTATTTTAGAACTGATGTCAAGTGGAGGGAGTTGACTCAGGAGGAGCAAAACATTCTTCTTTATGGCAGCAGAACAAGAGACGGAGAGCGTCTGGATAAAAAGCTTGAGGGGGTTTATAATCAATTCAAGCGGCTTGTTCTTATGAAAGGTATTGAGGAACAGACCGACCATACGCTAAAGAAGATTGCAAAATTTTTATATGAATGTCAGTGTCCTGCCTGTAAAGGAAAACGTCTTAATGATGCAGCACTGTCCTGCAAAATTAACGGATATAATATTTATGATATGTGCGAAATGGAATTTTCCAAGCTGCGAAAAGTACTTGATGATATCAATGATGAACGTGCAGCATCAATAGTTGGACAGCTGAAAGCCGCACTTGACAGAATGATAGATATTGGTCTGCCGTATCTGTTTATGAACAGGGAAAGCTCAACTCTTTCAGGCGGAGAGGCACAACGCCTTAAGCTGGTGCGGTATATGGGCAGTTCTCTTTGCGGAATGATTTATATATTTGATGAGCCGAGTACGGGTATGCATCCAAGAGATGTCCACAGGATGTCAAGATTGTTGAAAAACTTACGCGACAAGGGCAATACTGTTCTTGTTGTTGAGCATGATAAGGATATTATCAGCATTGCTGATGAGGTTATTGATATCGGGCCACTGGCAGGTAAAAATGGCGGACAGGTTTTATTTCAGGGAAGCTATGAGGATTTGCTTATTAGCGGAACAAAAACCGGTAATGCGCTTTCATCTGAGATTAAGGTAAAAGAAAATGTGCGCAGGCCAAAGGGTTTTCTTCCAATCAGAAATGCCAATGTTCACAATCTTAAAAATGTGGATGTTGATATCCCTCTTGGCATTCTGACTGTTGTTACAGGTGTTGCAGGCAGTGGTAAGTCTTCACTTATCCGTGAGGTTTTTGCAAAGCAGTATGAGGAGCAGGTTGTGCTTATTGACCAGAGTGCCATTACTGCAACAGGCCGTTCGACGGTGTGTACTTTCCTTGGTTTTTTTGATGAAATACGAAAGGTTTTTGCTGATGCAACCAATGGGGACAGAGGTTTATTTACATTTAATGGCGCCGGTGCCTGCCCTCATTGTAAGGGGCGGGGAATGATAACTACCGAGCTTGTATTTATGGAGCCTGTAACCACTGTGTGCGAGCATTGCAATGGTACCCGTTATAGCCATGAGGCGCTTCAATATACTGTCAAGGGCAAGACGATAGTTGATGTTCTTAATATGAGTGTTGAGGATGCTGTGCCTTTTTTTGCAGATAACAAAAAGATTTCCGCAATGCTTGGTGCACTGATGGAGGTTGGGCTTTCATATATTTCACTGGGGCAGCCCCTGTCTACTTTTTCAGGGGGTGAACGCCAGAGAGTTAAGCTTGCACAGAATATTAAGAAAAAAGGTAATATATATATTCTTGATGAGCCGACAACAGGCTTGCATATGGCTGATATAAAGAAAGTTGTCAGCATACTTGAGTCATTTGTTGACCGGGGCAATACTGTTATTGTCATTGAGCACAACACCGATGTTATGAAGCTGGCCGATTACATCATTGATATTGGCCCGGAGGGCGGAACAAAAGGTGGACAGGTTGTATTCACAGGAACACCAAGGGAAATGATTGATAATGGCCAGACAATTACCACAAGGTATCTGAGAAAATAAAAATTATAAAAGCATTACCAATGTTCCTGCCGTAATTGATATTAAACCGATGAAGGCTTTTTTGGTGAGCTTTTCTTTGAATACTATGTAAGAAAATGCAATGGCAACCAGGATGCTTAATTTGTCAATTGGAACTACTATGCTTGCAGGGCCTGTCTGGAGTGCCCTGTAATAGCATAGCCATGAGGCACCGGTGGCAAAACCGGACAGTATTATAAACAAAAGCTCTTTTTTGGGAACGGTATGAAGTTCCTTTTGTTTTCCTTTTACCAGCACAACCAGCCACGCCATAAACAGTACCACAACGGTTCTGATTGCAGTTCCAAGATTGGAGTCTACACCGGATATGCCAATTTTGCCTAAAATAGAGGTGAGACTGGCAAATACCGCAGAAAGAACAGCATAAATAAGCCATTTATTTCCTGTTTCATGGTGCTGGGTATGTTCTTTTTTCTGAATCATTAAAAAGGTTCCAACACCAATTCCAATCATTCCAAAGAATTTCCAGATGGAAATTTCCTCGCCTAAAATTACAAATGCAAGTACAAGGGTAAGTATGATGCTTGATTTATCAATGGGCACAACCTTGTTCACATCGCCAAGCTGTAATGCCCTGAAATAGCACAGCCACGAGGCACCTGTGGCAAGGCCGGACAATATGAGAAATATCATTGTTTTAGCACTTATGGAAGAAAAGCTGCCGAATTTTCCTGTCAGAGCTACCATAAGCCATGAGAATAAAAGTACTACAATAGTACGAATGGCTGTTGCCACATCAGAATCGGTCTTTTTAATTCCACATTTTGCCAGTATTGAAGTGATTCCGGCAAAAAAAGCTGAACAAACCGCAAATCCAAACCACATAATGCACCTCGTTTCAAGCCTTTGCCATTACAGAAGTTCAAGCATCTGTGATGGATTCTCGGCTGCTTTTACTTTGTCCATAGCTTTTACAATAATTCCGTTCTCGTCAATCAGATATGTTGTGCGGACCACGCCCATTGACACTTTGCCGCAGGTCTTCTTTTCATGCCATACGTCGTATGATTGAATTGCTGTTAATTCAGGGTCAGAAAGCAATGTGAAGCCAAGGTTGTATTTTTCCTGAAATTTCTTGTGAGATGCTACAGAGTCTTTGCTGACACCAAGGACTACTGCTCCTTTTTCCATAAATTGAGGATACAGCTGGCTGAAACCGCAGGCCTGACTTGTGCATCCTGAGGTATTGTCCTTTGGGTAAAAATATAATATTACTTTTTTTCCGGCGTATTCACTTAAGGTATGGACATTGCCATCCTGATCCGGTAAAGAAAATTCCGGTGCTTTATTTCCTACTTCTAACATATAATTTATTTGCTCCTTTTAATTGTATTTTTACTGATTATACCATAATTTTACAGATTTTTCAAATTTGAAAATAAGTTTATCAATAAAATATTTTTTTGAGAAACAAGCCATATGGCGGGGCTGTAAAGCCGGAAAGGCTGCGGTCTTTTGAAGCGAGAATGGCTTGCATACTGTCGGGAGTTATTTTTCCCCGGGCAACTTCAATAAGGGTTCCCGTCATGATCCGTACCATATTATATAGGAAGCCGTCGCCAACAAACTGAAGAATTATATGACTGCCGTTGGGAATAATATTGATGGCGGATATTGTTCTTGTGTGATTTTTGCCTGGAGTTTTGTCTGTGGTGAAGCTGGTGAAATCGTGGGTGCCACAGAGGAAAGGTACTGCCTGGTTAATGGCTCCCAGACTGAATTGATTATCACCTGCCCAGTATGAGTACTTTCTGGTAAAAACGTCAGGCACAAACCGGGTGTCAATGTGATATTCATAGATTTTGCCAAGAGCAGATTTGCGGGAATGAAATGACGCCGGAACTGGTTCAATATCAAGGATTCGCAATGTCTTTGGCAGACGGGAATTAATTTCATATATAAATGAGTTCAATTCCAAGTGACTTCCGGTAAAAAAATCAAATACCTGCCCGGCTGCGTGAACTCCGGCGTCGGTGCGGCCGGCTCCGCGAATTTCGATTACCTCGCCAAACATATCTGACAGAGTTTGTTCTATAGTATATTGAATTGTGTTAGATGTATTGCCCTGCCTTTGCCAGCCGTTAAAATTGGTTCCGTCGTATGAAGTTGTACATTTATAATGTTGTTTCATAGTAACTCCTAAGAATTTTTTCAATGTTATTATACACTATATATAGAAGAAAAACATCAAAATAAATCAACAAAATGTGGTTAAAAAAAATTTGAAAAAAAATTCAAAAAATGTGTTGACAAATCATTTTATCAATGTTATTATAATCAAGTCGCTGCAAGACAGCGGTATGAACTTTGACAACAGAACAGTAAAACAACCCTGAAAATTCTAAAGATTTTCA